>NZ_RZPH01000169.1:0-8268 GCF_004022825.1 Mesorhizobium sp. M7A.F.Ca.CA.004.04.2.1 | reverse complement strand
ATGGTGTGTTCGTCGATGCCTTGCGCCGGGTCGTCGATGCGGGCGTGGTAATCCTCCGGCCCGTCGAAAACCATGGCGTTACCTTCGAAAGCCTCGGGATCCTTGGGGTTGGAGAGATAGCGTTCGCGGAATTCCGGCGAGATGCCGCTGGTCTTCATGATCGCCGAATCGAACAGATTGCCCCGAAGATTGATGAAGCCGGCATTGGCCTTCAGCGGCTTGGCGACAGAGCGGATGACGTCGGGATTTTCGTTGGCAACGCCCTCGCTGTTCTCACCGATCGACTTGCCGTTGACGGTGCGCGCGCCGGGATGCGGCAACAGCCCGCCCTTCATCAGTTCGGCGATGACCGCCGGCACGCCGCCGGCATGATGGTAGTCCTCGCCGAGATATTCGCCCGTCGGCTGCAAATTGACCAGCAGCGGCACATTGAGGCCGACCGTCTGCCAGTCGTCATTGTCGAGCTTGACTCCAAGGTGACGGGCGATGGCGTTGAGATGGATAGGCGCGTTGGTCGAGCCGCCAATGGCCGAATTGACGACGATGGCGTTCTCGAAAGCCTCTCTCGTCATGATGTCGGACGGCTTCAGATCCTCATGCACCATCTCGACGATGCGTTTTCCGGTCTCATAGGAAATCTGGCCGCGCTCGCGGTAGGGCGCGGGAATGGCGGCCGAGCCCGGCAACTGCATGCCAAGCGCCTCGGCCAGCGAGTTCATCGTGGTGGCGGTGCCCATGGTGTTGCAATAGCCGGTGGACGGCGCCGACGAGGCGACGATATCCATGAACTCGTCATAATCGATCTCGCCGGCCGACAGGCGCTGGCGTGATTCCCAGACGATGGTGCCGGAGCCGGTGCGCTTGCCCTTGTGCCAGCCATTGAGCATCGGGCCGACCGACAGGGCGATCGCCGGGATGTTGACGGTGGCCGCCGCCATCAGCAGGGCCGGTGTCGTCTTGTCGCAACCGATGGTCAGCACGACGCCATCGAGCGGATAGCCGTAGAGCACCTCGACAAGGCTGAGATAGGCAAGGTTGCGGTCAAGTGCCGCGGTCGGGCGCTTGCCGGTCTCCTGGATCGGATGGCAAGGAAACTCGAAGGGAATGCCGCCCATCGAGACGATGCCTTCGCGCACACGCTTGGCGAGTTCGATATGGTGACGGTTGCAAGGCGACAGATCCGAGCCGGTCTGGGCGATGCCGATCAGCGGCTTGCCGGACATCAGTTCGGCGCGCGTCAGGCCGTAATTGAGATAGCGTTCGAGATAGAGCGCCGTCATGCCCGGATTGTCGGGATTGTCGAACCACTCCTGCGAGCGAAATTTTTTCTTATGGGTGGGGGCGCCTGCCATCATGGTCTCCGTATTTGTAAGACAAATCGATATGGCAACGCGCGGGAGCAGGCAAGAGGGCGTGCGGTCGCAACCGGACTTTGGTGCGATAGACACGCACCGAGCCGTGCGTTACGGGTTCGGGCAGTCTTGTCCGGGAGGTTTTCATGGCTTTGGTGATCGAAGGCGAGGAGCGCATTGCCGCACCGCTGCAAAAAGTGTGGGAAGCGCTGAACGATCCCGAGGTCTTGAAGGCGACCATTCCCGGCTGCCAGAGCCTGGAGATGAAGTCGCCGACCGAGATGGCGGCAACCGTGGTGGTGAAGATCGGACCGATCAAGGCGACGTTCAACGGCGAAGTGACGCTGAAGAACCTGAAGCCGCCGCACTCCTACACCATCCAGGGCGAAGGCAAGGGCGGCATTGCAGGCTTCGCCAAGGGGGGCGCCGACGTGACGCTGACGGCGGATGGACCCGACGCCACGATATTGAACTACGCGGCCAAGGCCGATGTCGGGGGCAAGATCGCACAGCTTGGCAGCCGCCTGATCGAATCGACCTCGAAGAAACTGGCTGGACAGTTTTTTTCCAGCTTTGGCGAGAAGGTCGGCGCGGCCTAGGCTGCAGCACGGCGGCGCCTGCTATTCAAACACAATACTCGGCACGGCAGCAGCAGCCGCACCACGCTCTTCGTTGACCCGGTCCCAGACCTTCGAGGCGATGTCGCGGTAGATTTTCGCTTCGGGGCCATCGGGCTTGGAGACGACAACCGGCGTGCCGGCATCCGAGCTTTCGCGAATGCCCATTTCGAGCGGCACCTCACCGAGGAAGGTGACGCCGAGGCGCTCGGCCTCGCGGCGGGCGCCGCCATGGCCAAAGATGTCGTAGCGCTTGCCGGTGTCCGGGGCGATGAAATAGCTCATGTTCTCGACGATGCCGAGCAACGGGACGTCGACCTTCTTGAACATGTTGAGGCCTTTTCGCGCGTCGATCAGGGCCAGGTCCTGTGGCGTCGAGACGATGACAGCACCAGCCAGCGGCACCTGCTGGGCCATGGTCAACTGCGCGTCGCCAGTGCCGGGCGGCATGTCGACGACGAGCACGTCGAGACGGCCCCATTCGACCTCGCGCAGCATCTGCGTCAGCGCCGACATCACCATCGGGCCGCGCCAGATCATCGGCGTTTCCTCGTCGACGAGGAAACCCATGGACATTACCTTCAGGCCGTAATTCTCCATCGGTTTCAGGATCTTGCCGTCGACGGTCTGCGGCCGGCCGTGGATGTTGAGCAGCCTGGGCATGGACGGTCCGTAGATGTCGGCATCCAGCACGCCGACGCGCAGGCCGTTGGCGGCGAGGCCGAGCGCGATGTTGACGGCGGTGGTCGACTTGCCGACGCCGCCCTTGCCGGAAGCAACGGCAATGATCGCCTCGATACCGGGCACGCCACGTTTGCCCGAACTGTGCGAGGCGGGCGCGTGCGGAGCCGCACGCGGCGCGGCGGCAGCGGGCGCAGCCGGCGGAACGGGCCTGGGTGCGGGGCGCGACGGAACCGGCGCCTCCATGCCGCCGCCCCTCTTCTCGGCCGTCAGCGCGACGACCGCGCCGGCGACCCCGGGGATTGTCTTGACGACGCGCTCGGCGGCGGCGCGCAGCGGCTCCATTTCCTGGGCACGAGCGGCGGGAACGGTAATCGAGAAGAAGACCTTCCCGTCGGCGATGAAAATCTCCGAAACCATGCCGAGGTCGACGATGTTGCCGGTGAAATCCGGCCCGTTGACCGTCTTCAGACGCTCGGTGACGATTTCCTTGGTGACGGACATGGCAGTTTTTCCTTACGCAGCTTGCGCCTGAGATGCAGCTTGCACCTGAGATAATGCAGTTTCCGGACAGAACCAAGCCGTGGAGCAATGGCTGCCTTGGCGTGCCTGGAAAAGCGGCGGGTCCTGTCGGATTTCATCCGCGCCAAACGTCTTCCAGATAATCGAGCGCCGATGCGGCCAACAATCAGGTCGAGCGACAGTCGTCAAACGATCGCGGCGACCTATTTCGGTGACCAGCACGGGGTCGACAACCAGGAAAGGAGACCATCATGCTCGCAAACAGCAATGCAACGGCCAATCTCGCGGTGAAGGATCTCGCGAAAGCCAAGGCTTTCTATGAGGGAACGCTTGGCCTGAAACAGGTGCACGATGAGGGCGGCGAACTGATCGTCTACAAAAGCGGCGATACCACCCTCAACGTCTATCATTCTCAATTTGCCGGAACCAACAAGGCGACAGCGGTAACCTGGATGGTTGGCGACGAGATCGGCAACATCGTCAAGGAACTGAAGACGAAGGGCGTCGCCTTCGAGCACTATCAGATGCCGGGCTTGACGCTGGAGGGCGATCTCCACGTCGGTTACGGAATGAAGGTCGCCTGGTTCAAGGACCCGGACGGCAACATCCTGAACCTTGTGGACAGGTAGATTTCTTTACGTCACCTCGCCAGGCCAACCGCCAGGTAGGTGAGCGCCGAAATCAAAGCGGTGGCCGGCAAGGTGACGATCCAGGCAATGACGATGTTGCCGGCAATGCCCCAGCGCACGGCCGAGACGCGGCGGGCGGCGCCGACGCCGATGATGGCGCCAGTGATGGTGTGCGTGGTCGACACGGGAATGCCGAGCCAGGTCGCGGCAAACAGGGTGATCGCCCCGCCGGTCTCGGCGCAAAAACCCTGCATCGGGTTCAGCCGCGTGATCTTCGAGCCCATGGTGTGGACGATGCGCCAGCCGCCGAACAGGGTGCCGAGCGCCAGTGCCGCCTGACAGGTGAGGACAACCCAGAGCGGTACATGGAAAGTCGCGCCGAGCATGCCTTGCGAATAGAGCAGCACGGCAATGATGCCCATGGTCTTCTGCGCGTCATTGCCACCGTGCCCGAGCGAATAGAGCGAGGCGGAAAAGAACTGCATGACGCGGAAGGTACTGTCGACCGCAAAGGGCGTCTGGCGCACGAAGAGCCACGAGACGACGAAAATCAGGATGAGCGCCAGGATAAAGCCGGTCGCTGGCGACAGGACGATTGCCGCAACCGTCTTGCCAAGCCCTGTCCAGACGATGGCGCCCACGCCTGCCTTTGCCACACCGGCACCTACCAGGCCGCCGATCAACGCATGCGAGCTGCTCGACGGGATGCCGGCGATCCAGGTGACGATGTTCCAGACTATGGCGCCGACGAGCGCCGAGAAGATGACCGCCGGGGTGACGATGCTGACATCGACGATACCCTTGCCCACTGTCTCGGCGACGTGGAGGCCGAAGAACATGAAGGCGATGAAGTTGAAGAAAGCCGCCCACAATACCGCGTATTGCGGCCTTAGCACGCGGGTGGAGACGATGGTGGCAATGGAGTTGGCGGCATCGTGCAAGCCGTTGAGAAAGTCGAAGAACAGCGCGACGCCGACGAGGCCGACCAGCACGGGAAAGGCAATGGTGGCTTCCATCACCTAGACATTCTCAATGACGATGCCGCTGATCTCGTTGGCGACGTCCTCGAAGCGGTCGACCACTTTTTCCAGTTGGCCATAAATCTCGCTGCCGATCATGTACGCCATCGGATCGCTGCTGCCGTGCTTCCTGAAGAGATCCTTCAGCCCTTGCTCGTGCAGGTCGTCGGCCCGGCTTTCGACGCGCATCACCTCTTCGGCGATGGCGTTGAGGCGCACCGTGTGCGTCGCGACCTTGTTGAGCAGCGGGATCGCCTCGGCCACCAGCTTGGCGGCGGCGACGATGACGCCACCCATTTCCTGCATCAGCGGATCGAATTCCTTGCGCTCGAACAGCTTCACCGTCTTGACCGTCTTGTGCATCATGTCGATGGCATCATCCATCGACTGGATCAGGTCCTTGATGTCGCCGCGATCGAAAGGCGTGATGAAGGAGCGCCGCACCGCCAGCAGGACTTCCGCGGTGATGTGGTCGGCCTCATCTTCGAGATCGACGATTTTCTGGCACCAGAGGTCGATATCCCTGCCCTGGAGAAGCTGCTCCAGCGCCTCGGCGCCGCCGACCACGGTGCGCGAATGTCGTTCGAACAGGTCGAAGAAGCGATCTTCGCGCGGCAAAAGCTTGCGGAACCAGCCCAGCATGGTCGATCTCCCAGTTTCATCCACATAGCGCCGCATCGCGCCGCGGGAAACAGGTAGCCGGCTTAAAGGTGTGGATGCAGGGCAATTGTGCATCGCGCTTGCGGTGAGGCGCGATTTCCCCGACCTTGCAGCGAACCACCGGAAAGATCGCATGATCGACAAGCTGGAATTCTTCATCGCGCTCGCCAGGGAGGAGCATTTCGGCCGGGCGGCGGAGGTATGCGGCGTCACCCAGCCGACGCTCTCGGCCGGCATCAAGCAGTTGGAGGGCCAGCTTGGCGTCATGCTGGTCCTGCGCGGCTCACGCTTCCAGGGGCTGACGCCGGAGGGAAAACAGGTGCTGGTGTGGGCACGCCGCATCGTCGGCGACACCAGGACCATGCGCGAGGAAATGCGCGCGGCGCGCCACGGACTTTCGGGCCGTATCCGCATCGCCGCCATTCCGACGGCGCTCGCCATGCTGCCGCGGCTGACGACGCCGTTTCGCGAAAAGCATCCAGGCGTCACCTTTTCGGTGCTGTCGCGGACCTCGATCGAGGTGCTGTCGCTGCTCGGCAATTTCGACATCGATGCCGGCATCACCTATCTCGACAACGAGCCGCTGGGGCGGGTGACCAGCGTGCCGCTCTATGACGAGCGCTACCAACTGATCACCGCGATGGGAAATCCCTATTCCGACCGCGACAAAGTGACATGGGCAGAGCTCTCAAGCCTGCCGCTGTGCCTGTTGACGCCAGACATGCAGAACCGTCGCATCATCGATCAGCATCTGGCCGAAGCCGGCGTGCAGGTGCGACCGACGCTGGAATCCAATTCGATGATCGTGCTGTTTTCGCACATCCGCACCGGCAAATGGTCGTCGATCATGCCGCTCAACCTTGCGGAAACATTCGGCTTTTCCGAGCCGATCCGGGCCATTCCGATTGTCGAGCCGGATGCCAGCCACACGGTCGGCCTGGTGGCGACACCGCGCGAACCGCACACACCTTTGGTCTCGGCGCTGCTGGACGAGGCAATGGCGCTGGCGGACGATTTCCACGCAAACCGTTCCGCTAGACAGAGTTAGCCGAACGGAACGATAGAAAATTTCTATCGTACAACGAAACCGCTTTATTGATTTCAGAGGTTTTCTCTGGTTTCTTAAGCACTTAGCGATAAAGCGGCACGCGCATGTCGTTGTTCCAAAACAGCTTGATGCTTCTGGCCGATATGTATGGGTCGCTACGATAGGGAGGGCGCTGCATGACAATGCAGCCTGCAAGTACCGAGATCACGTCGCGCACGGTCGCGATCATCCAGGAGATGAAGGGCCTCGAAGGCCCGTTGCTGCCGATCCTTCACGGCATCCAGGAAGAGTTCGGCCATGTGCCCAAGGATGCGCTGCCGGTCATCGCCGAGGCGCTGAACATTTCCAGGGCCGAGGTGCACGGCGTCGTCAGCTTCTATCATGATTACCGCAGCCACCCGGCAGGCCGGCATGTGCTGAAGCTCTGCCAGGCGGAATCCTGCCAGTCGATGGGTTCGGACGCCATCGCCGCCAAGCTGAAGCAATTGCTGGGCATCGGCTTCCATGAGACGACCCGCGACGGTTCGGTAACGCTGGAGCCGGTCTATTGTCTCGGCCTGTGCGCCTGTTCGCCCGCCGCTATGCTGGATGGCGAGGTGATCGGGCGGCTCAATGACGAGAAGCTCGACGAGATCGTTGCAGAGGTGCGCTCATGATCCCGCGCATCTACATTCCCGGCGATTCCGGTGCGCTGGCGCTTGGCGCCGAAAAGGTCGCCAAGGCGATCGCCGGCGAACTCGCCGAGCGCGGCATCGAAGCCAAGATCGTGCGCAACGGGTCGCGCGGCGCCTATTTCCTCGAACCAATGGTCGAAGTTGCGACAGCGAACGGCCGCGTCGCCTATGGGCCGGTAAAGCCGTCCGACGTCAAAAGCCTGTTCGACGGCGGCTTTCTCACCGGCGGCCATCACAAGCGCTGGCTGGGCTCACCGGACAAGATCCCCTTCTTCGCCAAGCAGACGCGGCTGACCTTCGCGCGCTGCGGCGTCACGGATCCGCTTTCGCTCGAATCCTACAAGAAGCATGGCGGGTTGAACGGACTGACGAACGCGCTGGCACTGACGCCTGCCGACATCGTCGCCCAGGTTACCGAAGCGGGCCTGCGCGGGCGCGGCGGCGCCGGCTTCCCGACCGGCATCAAGTGGAAAACGGTGCTCGATACCGCAGGCGACCGCAAATACATCGTCTGCAACGCCGACGAAGGCGATTCAGGCACCTTCGCCGACCGCATGATAATGGAGGGCGATCCGTTTGTGCTGATCGAAGGCATGACGATCGCCGGTATAGCCACGGGCGCGACCAAGGGCTTTGTCTATGTCCGCTCGGAATATCCGCATGCGGTGGCGGTGATGAACAAGGCCGTCGAGGTCGCCCGCAAGGCCGGCGTTCTTGGCGCCAGCGTGCTGGGTTCACCTTACGCGTTCGACATGGAGATCCGGGTCGGCGCCGGAGCCTATGTCTGCGGGGAGGAGACGGCGCTGCTCGATTCGCTCGAGGGCAAGCGCGGCATGGTGCGCGCAAAGCCGCCGCTGCCGGCGCATAAGGGGCTGTTCGGCAAGCCGACGGTGATCAACAATGTCATCTCGCTGGCCTCGGTGCCTGTCATCATGGACAAGGGTGCGGCCTACTACAAGGATTTCGGCATGGGCCGCTCGCGCGGCACGATCCCGATCCAGATCGCCGGCAACGTCAAATATGCCGGCCTGTTCGAAGCCGCTTTCGGCATGACGCTGGGCGAGAT
>NZ_RZPH01001700.1:0-577 GCF_004022825.1 Mesorhizobium sp. M7A.F.Ca.CA.004.04.2.1 | reverse complement strand
GGCCGCACACAGATCAACCTCTTTTATGAAGCCTCGACGCGCACGCAGTCGTCGTTCGAGTTGGCCGGAAAGCGGCTCGGCGCCGATGTGATGAACATGTCGGTGGCAAGCTCTTCGGTGAAGAAGGGCGAAACGCTCATCGATACGGCGATGACGCTGAATGCGATGCGGCCCGACATATTGATCATCCGTCACCAATCGGCCGGTGCGGCCGCGCTTCTGGCGCAGAAGGTCGGCTGCTCCGTCGTCAATGCCGGCGACGGCGCGCATGAACACCCGACACAGGCGCTGCTCGATGCGCTGACCATTCGTCGCGCCAAGGGCCCGCTGTCGAAGCTCATCGTGGCAATCTGCGGCGACATCCTGCATTCGCGCGTGGCACGTTCCAACATCATGCTGCTCAACGCGCTCGGCGCGCAGGTGCGCGTCGTCGCACCGTCGACGCTTCTGCCCACCGGCATCGAGAAGATGGGCGTCATCGTCACCCGCTCGATGGCCGAGGGCCTCAAGGACGCCGATGTGGTGATGATGCTGCGCCTGCAGCGCGAGCGCATGGAAGGCGCGTTCGTGCCTTCGG
>NZ_RZPH01001699.1:0-577 GCF_004022825.1 Mesorhizobium sp. M7A.F.Ca.CA.004.04.2.1 | reverse complement strand
CTTCTGGTATCGTCCCTGCTCGAGATCGCCAAATAGGCGTCGCCCACCCTATGTCTGGACCCCGCTGGTCGAAAGGCAGATTCCCGACACCATGAAGGCGCGCGGCATGACCGAGGAACAGGTCAAGCACGATGTGCTGCTCGCTGCCCAGCCGACCAAGGAATTCGTCACCGTCGATGAGCTTGCTGCGTTGACGCTGTTCCTGTGTTCGGACGCAGCCAGGCAGATCACCGGCACGACCTTGCAGATGGACGGCGGCTGGACGGCACAGTAGCCCGGCCCCGAAGGCTCAGCATTTGCTTCCGGCGGCCAGTAGCGGGGTGTCTCCTGGTTGGATTCCGCTGCTCGTTCGACGCGAGAGTTTCGGGATAGCGGCGATCAACTCTCGCGTATAGGCCTGCTGCGGACGATCCAGGACATCTTCCGTATTGCCATACTCAACCAGCTTGCCGTGCTGCATGACCGCAACGTGCTCGCAGAGATAACGCACCACGCCCAGATCATGGGAAATCAGGATCAGCGTCAGCGACAATTCGCGGCGCAGCCGCGCAAAGAGGCCGAGCACCTGGGCCTGGAT
>NZ_RZPH01001698.1:0-578 GCF_004022825.1 Mesorhizobium sp. M7A.F.Ca.CA.004.04.2.1 | reverse complement strand
GCTCGTGGCTCGACATCGAGTTCGATTCCAAGGACGTCGTGCACGCCCGCATCGATCGCCGCCGCAAGATTCCGGTGACGTCGCTGCTGATGGCGCTCGGTATGGACGGCGAAGAGATCCTGTCGACCTTCTACAACAAGATCACCTACAAGCGCGCCGGCGACCATTGGCGCATTCCGTTCAACGTCGAGCGTTTCCGCGGCCTCAAGGCCGTCGGCGACCTGGTCGATGCCGATACCGGCGAAGTCGTCGTCGAAGCCGGCAAGAAGATCACCGCCCGCCAGGCGAGGGCGCTTGGCGAAAAGGGTCTGAAGGCGATCAAGGCCACCGACGAGGACCTGCTCGGTAACTATCTGGCCGAGGACATCGTCAACTACGCCACCGGCGAGATCTTCCTCGAGGCCGGCGACGAGATCGACGAGAAGACGCTGAAGGTTCTGCTCGGCACCGGCGAAGACGAGATCAAGGTTCTCGACATCGACCACGTCAATGTCGGCGCCTATATCCGCAACACGCTCAACGTCGACAAGAACGAGAGCCGCCAGGACGCGCTGTTCGACATCTATCGTGTCATGCGC
>NZ_RZPH01001697.1:0-580 GCF_004022825.1 Mesorhizobium sp. M7A.F.Ca.CA.004.04.2.1 | reverse complement strand
TTTCTGGACCTCGCTGAAGCGGGAATACGACATTGCCGCCGAGCATTTCTCGATGAACGAAAAGGCGCTGGCCGCCGTCACCCGCACCGCCATCGAAGCCGCTTTCGTCGATAGAAAGACGAAGACCGCGCTTCTTGCCCGGTTGAACAGCGCGGCACGCTGATTTCCGCCGACAAAGCTGTGGTCGGTGCGGGCCAAGCGGTTCCTTGACCGGCGCATTGCCGCTAGGGTTCGCTCAGGCAGCTTGAAGCGCGGCGCGTCCGAAAGGGCCATGCGCGCATTTTCGGGCGCAGGCATCAGGAGAACACCATGCAGGGCGTCACCGTCGTCGACCACCCGCTTGTCCAGCACAAGCTGACCATCATGCGCAAGAAGGAAACCTCGACGGCCGGCTTTCGCCGGCTGCTGCGCGAAATCTCGCTGCTGCTCGGATACGAGGTCACCCGCAACCTCGAACTGACGACGACGACCATCGAGACGCCGATGGAAACCATGGAAGCGCCGACGCTTGAGGGCAAGAAGCTGGTCTTTGCCTCCGTGCTGCGCGCCGGCAACGGCTTGCTGGAAGGCCTGCTCGACC
>NZ_RZPH01001696.1:0-581 GCF_004022825.1 Mesorhizobium sp. M7A.F.Ca.CA.004.04.2.1 | reverse complement strand
GTCGTAGTGCTCGGAGCCGAAATCATAGTAGCGATACTGTGCGCCGACGACGAACTTGTCGGTCAACGCGTAGTCGACGCCGGCACCCACGGTCCAGCCGACATTCGTGCGCGTGCTGTCGAACGCCGGACCCGCGACTTGCGATGTTTCGATGCCGGCAAAGGCGACGCCGCCAATGCCATAGACCAGCAAGCGGTCCATGGCGTAGCCCGCCTTGGCGTTGACCGACCCGAACCACTTGATGTCGGTGCCGAATGTGCTTCCGAAGGCCGATACCGTCGTGCCGCGGACCGAGGAATAGTTGAGTTCCGCCTCGGCGCCCAGCACCGCCTGGTCGAATTGCCACAGTCCGGCGACATGGCCGCCGACAAAACCGCCGTCAACATCGGGTGTGGCCGAAAACGGCTCGCCCTCTGTTCCTGATATGTCGGACCGACCCCAGCCATAGCCGGCTTGCATGCCGGCATAGTAGCCGGTCCAGTCGAAGCCGGGCGCGGTCATCGGAACATCGGCCGCTGGGTCGGCGGCGAAAGCCGGCACGGCCAGAGCGGCAAGAAAACCGGCACTTGCGACCATCAGGC
>NZ_RZPH01001695.1:0-583 GCF_004022825.1 Mesorhizobium sp. M7A.F.Ca.CA.004.04.2.1 | reverse complement strand
CGCCAATGCCGATGTCACGGCCGGTATCACGATCGTGCTGCGAGCGCTTGAAGCGCCGATCCGCCAGATCGCCGAGAATTCCGGCGTCGAGGGCTCCATCGTCGTCGGCAAGCTCACCGACAGCAAGGACCACAATCAGGGTTTTGACGCCCAGAACGAGGTCTATGTCGACATGATCAAGGCAGGCATCGTGGATCCGGCGAAAGTGGTGCGCACCGCACTGCAGGATGCCGGCTCGATCGCAGCCCTCCTGATCACCGCCGAAGCGATGATCACCGACATCCCGGCCAAGGATGCCGCGCCTGCGGGTGGCGGCGGTGGCGGCATGGGCGGCTACTAAAACCCAGGACTTGTTCGACCTGTTTGAGATGTGAATGGCGGCCCCCGATCGGGGCCGTCATGATTCTCAAGATGATCCATCGCAAAGTTTACGCATAGCTGCCTTGCCGACCGGCTCAGCGCCGGGAGGCAATCCTGATCTTGCGGCTTTCGGAGAGGACGCAATCCACGCTAGACTGTCCAGGCGGCCGTCTGGTTGCGGAGCTCGCCGGACTTTGGCAAGCGATCGGACGAACCGCCACCC
>NZ_RZPH01001694.1:0-587 GCF_004022825.1 Mesorhizobium sp. M7A.F.Ca.CA.004.04.2.1 | reverse complement strand
CTTTTGCTCCGATACCAGGGCTTTGGTGTGATGGCCCGCATCCGCACCGAGATGGCCGCCGGCCAGAACCCCAGCCGCCATCTTGCGCACGGCGCCATGATCGTGGTTGCGGCGATCCTCCTGATCATCCCCGGCTTCATATCAGACATCATCGGCCTGCTGCTGTTCCTGCCGCCATTGCGCGATTTTGCCTGGAGCCGGTTCAAGGGCCGCATTGTCGTCGCCACCGATTTCTCGACCGGCGGTTTTCGTGGCCGGCGCGACAGGGTCATCGACCTCGAAGACGGCGACTATTCGCGCGAAGACGATCTGAAGCGCGGACCGGACCACAACTCGCCGTGGCGCCGCCTGAAGGACGATTAGGGCGCCGTCCCATCTCCATCCCGCAGCCCGGAAGCAAGGCGGCAAACCTTGTCTTGTCATCCCCGCCATGGTAGCGAACGCCCGATTTCAATTCGGTCAGCGACGCTGCCCAGGCAAGAGGACAAGGCTTATGGCCAGCAAAGATGACGCGCCGGTCGGCGCAGCCAACGGAAACGGCAATGCGGCGCAGCCGTCGCTCAACGTTCTGGCGCAATATGTGAAGG
>NZ_RZPH01001693.1:0-588 GCF_004022825.1 Mesorhizobium sp. M7A.F.Ca.CA.004.04.2.1 | reverse complement strand
CATGCCGATCTGATCTTCAACTCGCGCGCGACGCGCGCCGCTTTCGGCGATCCCAAGACCGCGCGCACGCATGTCGTCTACAACGGCGTTGCCGGGCCGGCGGCGGTCGAACCGACCACCTATGACGGCAAGCGCCCATTGCGGGTGCTGCTGCTCGGCCGCATCAACCGGATCAAGGGGCAGGAAATCCTGCTGGAGGCGATCGCCGCGATGCCGGCAGAACTCCAGTCGAGGATCGAGGTGCGGCTGGTCGGCGGCGCCTTCGAAAGCACCGAGCGCGAGCATGCGCTTGCCGAACTGGTCGAAACCATGGGGCTTACCGGGCGCGTCAGAGTCCTGCCTTTCATTCCCGACCCTTCGGAGCATTATCGATGGGCCGATATCGTCACCGTGCCGTCGCGGCGTCCGGAATCGCTGGGCCGCGTCGCCATCGAGGCGATGGCATACGGCCGGCCGCCGCTTGTGTCGGCGATAGGCGGGCTGGTGGAAGTGGTCAGCGACGGGGAGACCGGCTGGCATGTTCCGCCCGGCGACGCAGCAGCTCTTGGCGCGAAATTGCAGGAGATCATCCTCGCCCCTGAGGCCTGG
>NZ_RZPH01001692.1:0-588 GCF_004022825.1 Mesorhizobium sp. M7A.F.Ca.CA.004.04.2.1 | reverse complement strand
AGTGGTAGCGATAGACTTCCTCGAAGCCGAGCGAATGGTAGAGCGCCAGCGCCGGCACGTTGTTGGCCTCGACCTGCAGCCAGGCTTCCCGCGCGCCCCGCAGCCGCGCCCATTTCAGCGCCGACAGGATCAGGTTGCGGCCATGGCCCTTGTTGCGCGCCGATCTGTCGGTGGCGACCTCGAACAGGCCGGCGAGATCGCCGTCATGCACGCAGATAAGCGTCGCCAGCGCCTCGGCTCCATCTTCGAGCGCGAACAGCCCGGCTTCGGGCTGGATGGCGCCGATGATCTCTGACAGGCCGGGGCGCAGCGAAACATCCGAACCGCTGACCTTGAGCAACGCGCCGATGAAGCGGCTGATGTCCTTGAGCGGAATCTGGTCCATGGCGGCGTCGAGCTGCGCGCCGGCCAGCGGCAGCCGCATGACCAGCGACTCGTCGAACCGGCTCCAGCCCTCGCGGTCGAGATGGCTGGCGAGATCGGGACCCGACAGCGGCGACATGCGGAACGTCAGCGGCCTTCCATAGGCATCGAAACGGCGGCTGGCCCGTCCGATACGGTCGGCCATGTGCATGATATCGCCGGGAT
>NZ_RZPH01001691.1:0-589 GCF_004022825.1 Mesorhizobium sp. M7A.F.Ca.CA.004.04.2.1 | reverse complement strand
GCACCGGATCGCCGGCCTCTTCCGGGGCGACCGAAATCAGCAGATGCGTTGTTTTTCCCAATGCATCGCCGATTTCGCCGGTCATCGCGCCGTCGAACAGAAGCGGCGCGACACCGGCCTGCCGTAGCGTCTCGAATTTTTCCGGCGAGCGTGTCGTGCCGAAGATCGTCGCGGCGCCTTTGTTAGCCCGAGCAAAAGCCCCGCCGGAATAGCCGGCGCCGAAGATGAATATCTGCTTTTCGCTCATGCATTCGCCCTGGTTGGCCGCGCCAGACGCCATTCGTCGCGCACGGCTTCGTCGCTTTCGGTTTTCAGGCCGATGGCTGCCCGTTCTGAATATTCGGCATCGGGCACCAGCCGCGCCAGCGCCCATATTGCCGCGCCCCGGACCAGCGGCGAGGCATCGTCCAGCAAGGCGCGCACAGTGTCGGCAAGAGAGGCATCGCCGGAATTGCCGGCGGCGATCAGCACGTTGCGGATGAACCGGTCGCGGCCGATGCGTTTTATCGGCGAACCGGAGAAGAAAGCGCGGAAGGCCGCGTCATCGAGACCCAAAAGGTCGGCGAGCGGCGGCTCGCGCAAATCATCG
>NZ_RZPH01000168.1:0-8269 GCF_004022825.1 Mesorhizobium sp. M7A.F.Ca.CA.004.04.2.1 | reverse complement strand
CTCCTGGACACCGGCGGGATTGAGGATCGGCACCATCGTGTCGACGAACAGGAATTCGGTGGCGTGCGCATTGGTCGAGGATTCGGCCATATGGTCATCGCCCATCAGCGCAAGCACGCCGCCATGCTTCGACGATCCGGCGAGGTTGGCGTGGCGGAACACGTCGCCTGAGCGATCGACACCCGGTCCCTTGCCGTACCAGACCGAAAAGACGCCGTCATGAGTGCCCTCGCCCAGCAGTTCCGTCTGCTGCGTTCCCCAGCAAGCGGTGGCGGCAAGCTCCTCGTTGAGACCCGGCTGGAAGACGATGTCAGCCTGGGCGAGCTGTTTCTTCGCCTTCCAAAGCTGCATGTCGAGGCCGCCGAGCGGCGAACCGCGATAGCCGGAGACGAAACCGGCCGTGTTCAGGCCGGCGCGGCGATCACGCTCGCGCTGCATCAGCAGCATGCGGATGACCGCCTGCGCGCCGGACAGGAAGATGCGCTCCTTTGCGAGATCGAACTTGTCGTCGAGCGCGACGTCGTGCAGCGTCATCAGGCATTTCCTCTGCGGAGGCCACGCGGGGCAGGCAGCCAACGTCGGGGTCGGATGACGCATCCTTTCTCCCCTTGCAAGGCAGGTCAAACAAAATCGCAGATGCCAGGCAACGCGCACCGAACAGTCCGCGTCCATCCTGAATCGGGTATGAAACCGGTCCGCGGATATTGCCCGGCGCACGAAAATTTCAGCTGCGGCCCGGATGGCCGCGACGCGTCAGCCGCCCTTCGAGCAATCCGGCTTCGGTTCGCCCGGCAGCTTGCCGTCGGGATGGCCGACGAGATCGGGATTGGCGGTGTAGAGCTGGTCGATGACCAGCGGCCGGTCGGGCAGGATCGACTGGTCTTCCGTCGACATCAGCGTGGTGTCGATCTTCTGCAGGACCGCGCCGTCGGCGCCTTTGATGCTGATGGCAATCGCATAGGGCTTGTTCTTGACGACGCAGGTCAGTGCCGGGCTCTCCAGCGTCACCTTGTCGAGCTTCGGCCAGACCTTCTGCTCGACCACCAGAGGCGCGCCGCCGGCGGGATCCTGGAAGCTGGCGACCGCGACCTGGCCCTCTCCCATCGGCTTCAGCGGCCGCAGGGTCACGACATAAGTCGCCCTTGCGAGGCGGTAGTTGAAGACGAATATCTTGCCGGAAATCTCGAACAGCTTGCCTTCGTCATTGCCGGTATCGCGGCAGGCGCCCAGCGCAACGGCCGCGATGAGTGCCACGCCGACAAGGATCGAACGGGAAAGGCCGCTACGCATTCCTGACCTCATTTTCCGCCATGCGACGGCGACGATAGTGACGGCTTGCCTTCTGCCTGTTGCCACACACCGCCATGTCGCACCAAAGGCGGCTGGAATTGCGGCTTCTGTCGACGAACAGCCAGGTGCAATTGGGACAGATCCTCAGCCTCGCGACGGTGTCGTCACGCAGAAGCGACAACGCCGAAACCGCCAGTGCCGCCTCGAAAGCGATCGGCGTCAGGGGATCACCGAACGGCCTCCCCGGCGCACCGATCTCGGTCCGGCTGCCGGCAAGGCCATCGGCGCAGGCTCTCAGGAATCCGGGCAGATCAGTGGTGGCAACCGCGCCCTTCGACGCCGCTCCACGAAACAGCCGGTCGGTCGCCTCGCGGATCGACAGCACGACGGGTGCGATCGCCACCGCCGAGGATACCGCCAATGGCCTATCGCCAAGTTCGGCAGCGCGAAAGCGGCTCGCCGCATCGGCGAAGCGGGCAATCTCGGCCGGATCGTCGAAGCGATCGAAGGTTCGCCCCGGATCGCCGCGCAGCACGACGGTGTTCGCTGTGTCGAGCGCAAGCAGGCCGCCGGTGAAGCGGTGCGGGGTCCAGGATACCGTCATGGCGAAAATCTAACCTATAAATCGTATTTGACAAGTTAGATTCAGCGATGCACCCTCACTCTGGGCTGCGATGATCTTCGCAGCCTTTTGAGCCTGTCGTTGGCCAGGACCGCTTCGCACTTTTGGGCGGCATGCTTCGAGGTTTTGCATGCTCTATTTCTTCCAGCAGGTGTTGAACGGGCTGCATTCGGGCGCGCTTTATGCGCTGCTCGCCTTTGGCTATGTGCTGACCAACGGCATCCTGCACCGCACCAATCTCGCCTATGGCGCGTTGTTCGCCTTTTGCGGCCAGACGATGATCCTGACCGCCGCCTTCGGCTATCAGATGCTGTGGCTGACGCTGCTGGCGGCGGTGGCGCTCGGCGTCGTCGCTGCGTTCTTCTATGCCGCGCTGATCAGCCACGTGCTGTCGCGCAGTGTCTTCGAACCTTTGGCCGACCGCACACCCAATGCAATCGTGGTGACGACGCTCGGCATCCTGCTGCTGCTGTCCGAAGCGAGCCGCATCGCCGCCGACACGCACGATCTGTGGCTGCCGCCGATGCTGGCGCAGCCTATCGTTTTCGCGCAGGGCGCCACCTTCAGGGCAACGCTGACGCTCATCCAGCTCATCGACTGCGCCGTGGTGGTGGCGGCAATCGCGCTGGCCAGCTGGGCATTTGCCCGATCGAGCTTCGGACGGCGCTGGCGCGCCGTCTCCGACGACCCCAGGGCAGCCGCTATGTGCGGCGTCGACGTGCGCGCGGTGTTCCGGCACGCGGTCCTGTTCGGCGGCTTCTGCGCCGCGCTGGCCGGTGTGATGGCCGGGCTCTATTACGGCAATGTCAGCTTCGGCTCGGGCCTCGTCTACGGCCTGAAAATCCTGTTCGTGACGGCGGTCGGCGGATATCTCTCGCCGTCGCGCGCGGCACTCGGCGCGGCCGCCTTCGGCATGGCCGAATCGCTGTGGGCCGGCTATTTCCCGGTCGAATGGCGCGATGCGTGGATGTATCTGTTCCTGGTCACGACGCTGATCCTGATCGGCGCCGGCCGCGACACCGGCAAAATCGCCTGAAACGTCAGACTTTGGTTGCATGACGCCAGGGCAGATCGCCGGTATTGGGCACTGTCTGCCATGCGATGATATTTGCTCCCTCTATCCTTGTTGACCCGTCAGTCCACGCGCGGCATACCGTTGGACCACGCGGCGTGACGGACAAAAGGGGGAAGCCGGCACGCCTCCGGTACAAGGGAGGAATGCATGGCAGGGCTTCTTGCTCTATCCAGGACAATTGATCGCGCCAACGAATTCATCGGCAAGTGGATATCGTGGCTGATCCTGCTGGCGATCCTGGTGAGCGCCGCCAACGCCATTATCCGCAAGGTGTTCGACATATCCTCGAACGCCTGGCTCGAGCTGCAATGGTATCTGTTCGGCGCCGCCTTCATGCTGGCCGCCGCCTATACGCTGAAGCAGAACGAGCATATCCGCATCGACGTCGTCTACGGCCTGTTTTCACGCCGCGTGCAGCACTGGATCGACCTACTCGGGCATCTCTTCTTCCTGATGCCGTTCGTGACGTTGATGGTGATCTATTTCGTGCCCTATGTGTCGCTGTCGTTTCGCAGCGGCGAGATGTCCAACAATTCCGGCGGTCTGATCATCTGGCCGGCCAAGGCCATCCTGCTCGTCGGTTTTTTCCTGCTCGCGCTGCAGGGCATCTCCGAGATCATCAAGAAGATCGCCATCATGCGCGGCGACATGGACGATCCCAATCCGTTCATTTCCGTGCATGAGCAGGCCGAACTCGAAGCCAAGGCGCTGGCCGACGAGGTGCGCTCGTGATGGAGTTCATCGCGCAGAACATGGCGCCGATCATGTTCGCCTCGCTGATCATCTTCCTGCTGATCGGCTACCCCGTCGCTTTTTCCTTGGCCGCCAACGGCTTGATGTTCTTCTTCATCGGCGTGCTGCTGTCGCCTTATTCCGGAGGATCGATCAACCTCGCCTGGCCGCTCCTGCACGCATTGCCGGATAATTTCTACGGCAGCCGGGTGATGTCGAACGACACGCTGCTGGCCATTCCGTTCTTCACCTTCATGGGCATCGTGCTCGAGCGATCGGGTATGGCCGAAGACCTGCTCGACACGATCGGCCAGCTGTTCGGGCCAATCCGCGGTGGCCTTGCCTATGCGGTGATCTTCGTCGGCGCGCTTTTGGCAGCGACCACCGGCGTGGTGGCGGCTTCCGTCATCGCCATGGGCCTGATCTCGCTGCCGATCATGCTGCGCTATGGCTATGACCGCCGGCTCGCATCCGGTGTCATTGCCGCCTCGGGCACGCTTGCCCAGATCATCCCGCCGTCGCTGGTGCTGATCGTGCTTGCCGACCAGCTCGGCCGTTCGGTCGGCGACATGTATGCCGGCGCGCTGATCCCCGGCCTCGTGCTCACCGTCCTCTATATGTCCTACATCCTGATCATGTCGATCATCCGGCCGAACTCGATGCCGGCGCTGCCGCTCGAGGCCCGTACACTCGGCCATGGCGTGATGTCGCTGCTGGTGGCTTTGCTGGTCACATTAGCGGTTTCCTACGCGGCGTATCGTTATCTGGCGCCGGCGCATGGCGACAATGCCGACATTCTCGGCGCGACTGCCGGAGTCCTGTTCATCTACATCGTCGCCATTGCCGACAAACGCCTGAATTTCAACATGATGTCCAGGCTCGCGCAGCAGGTGATCATCGTGCTGATCCCCCCGCTGGCGCTGATCTTCCTGGTGCTGGGCACCATCTTCCTGGGCATCGCCACGCCGACCGAAGGCGGCGCCATGGGTTCCGTCGGCGCCTTGATCATGGCGGCGGCAAAGGGGCGCTTGTCGCTTGACGTCGTCAAGCAGGCACTGGCCTCGACGACAAGGCTATCGTCCTTCGTGCTTTTCATCCTGATCGGCGCACGGGTGTTCTCACTGACCTTCTACGGCGTCAACGGCCACATCTGGGTCGAGCACCTTTTGACGTCGCTGCCGGGCGGCGAGGTCGGCTTCCTGATCGGCGTCAACATGCTCGTCTTCTTCCTCGCTTTCTTCCTCGACTTCTTCGAATTGGCGTTCATCATCGTACCGCTGCTGGCGCCCGCCGCCGACAAGCTCGGCATCGACCTGATCTGGTTCGGCGTGCTCCTGGGCGTCAACATGCAGACCAGCTTCATGCACCCGCCCTTCGGCTTCGCGCTGTTCTACCTGCGTTCGGTGGCTGCGCGCGTGCCCTATCTCGATCGTCTCACCGGCAAACAAATCGCGCCGGTGACCACCGGACAGATCTATTGGGGCGCGGTGCCCTTTGTCTGCATCCAGGTGATCATGATCGGGTTGACCATCGCCTTCCCGCAAATGGTGATGCACTACAAGGGAACGACCGTCGATCCGGGCACGATCGACTACCAGGTGCCGGAGATGCCCGGCCTGTCGCCGCTCGGCACGCCGCCGGCGGATGGCGCAGCGCCTGCCGGCGGCGGCACGGCTCCCGCCGCCCCCGATCTGTCGCAGCCGCCGAGCTTCGGCGACGCGCCGCCGGCCAAGCCGGCAACGCCACAGCCCGACCTGTCGCAACCGCCAAGCTTCAACTGAACCGGCATGGTCAAAACCATGAAAGCGGTGCGGCTGGAAGCAGTGGGCGGCATCACGCTGCGCGACGTCGACATGCCTGACATCGGTGCGGATGAGCTACTGGTGCGCATCGAAGCCTGCGGCGTCTGCGGCACGGATCGGCATCTGTTTCACGGCGAATTTCCGTGCACGCCGCCGGTGACGCCCGGCCATGAGTTCTCCGGTCTCGTCGAGGCGATCGGAAAATCGGTCTCGGGTTTTGCCATCGGCGATCGTGTCACCGGCGACCCCAACATCGCCTGCGGGCGCTGCGCGCGTTGTCACGCGGGACAAGTCAATCTCTGCAGCAATCTGCGCGCCATCGGCATTCATCGCGATGGCGGCTTTGCCGAATATCTTGCCTTGCCGCAGAAGCAGGCTTTCGTCCTGCCTGCGGGCCTCGATCCCATGCACGGTGCCTTCTGCGAGCCGCTCGGCTGTTGCCTGCACGGCGTCGACCTTGCCGGTATCAAACCGGGCAGCTCGGTGGTCGTGCTTGGCGGCGGCGTGATCGGCCTGCTCACCGTACAACTGGCAAGATTGGCGGGAGCCACGACCATCATCCTGTCGACCAGGCAAGCCTCGCGGCGCGCCCTCGCCGAGGACCTCGGCGCGACAATGACGATCGATCCAACCACCGCCGATGTCATCGATGCCATCGCCGGACCGGTGGGGCTGGTGCCAGGCGGTGTCGACGTCGTCTTCGAATGTGCGGGCGTGCGAGAGACCGTCGAGCAGTCGATGCGGCTGGCCCGCGCCGGTGGCACGGTCGTCATCGTCGGCGTGACGCCGCAAGGCGTGAAAGCTGAATTCGAGCCGTTCGACCTGCTGTTCCGGGAACTGAAGGTGCTCGGTTCCTTCCTCAATCCCTACACCCATCGCCGTGCCGCCGAACTCATTGCTTCCGGCACGATCGAGATCGATAGGCTGATCTCCAGGCAGGTGTCGCTTGAAGAAGCGCCAGCGGTGATCGCCAATCCGCCGGCGCCCGGCGAGGTCAAGGTTCTGGTGGTGCCGCGCCGAGGCTGAACCGCCGGTTTCGCCTCCGGTATATACAGAAAAGCTCCCTGAGCGGGTTCCGCCCAGAGAGCTTTTGAGCAGAAGTCCGGCCGACTACAGCTTGCCGTTGCGCTGCTGGACCATCATGAAGGTGTCGTAATTGTATTCGGCCACCTGCGCCCAGAGATAATGCTCCTTGCGGAAGCCCTTGATCGATTCCCAGATCTTCTTGAACGGGGCGTTGGAGGCTTCCATTTCGGTATAGACCTCGTTGGCCTTTTCGAAGCAGGCGGCCATGATCTCCTGGCTGAACGGGCGCAGTTTCGCGCCGCCGGCTACCAGTCGCTTCACCGCCGCAGGGTTCAGATAATCGTATTTCTGCAGCATGTTGGCGTCGGCCGCCTGCGCGGCAGTGTGCAGCAGCGACTTGTACGTCGGCGAAAGTTCTTCGTACTTCGCCTTGTTGAACATCAGGTGGACGGTCGGGCCGCCCTCCCACCAGCCGGGATAGTAATAATAGGGCGCGACCTTATAGAAGCCGAGCTTCTCGTCGTCATAGGGACCAACCCATTCGGCCGCGTCGATGGTGCCTTTCTCCAGCGCGGGATAGATATCACCGCCGGCGATCTGCTGCGGCACGACGCCGAGCTTCTGCACCACCTTGCCGGCAAAACCGCCGATTCGCATCTTGAGGCCGGAAAGGTCGGCCACCGTGTTGATTTCCTTGCGGAACCAGCCGCCCATCTGGACGCCGGTGTTGCCGCCCGGCAGGCCGAAAAGGCCCTGCGTGGCGAGAAACTCGTTGAACAGGTCGATGCCGCCGCCATGGTAATGCCAGGCATTCATGCCGCGTGCGTTGAGCGAAAAGGGAACCGCCGCACCCAGCGCCCATGTCGGGTCCTTGCCCCAGTAATAATATGCCACCGTATGACAGGCCTCGACCGTGCCGGCCGTGGTGGCGTCTGCGGCCTGCAGGCCTGGCACCAGCTCTCCGGCGGCGAAGACCTGGATCTGGAAGTTACCGTCGGTGGCTTCCGACAGCATCTTCGAGAACACCTCGGCACCGCCATAGATGGTGTCGAGCGACTTCGGGAAGGACGACGCCAGCCGCCACGTCACCTTGGGATTGGACTGGGCTATTGCGGGCGCCGCCAGTGTGGCCGCCGCCGCGGCGGCACCGACGCCGGTGACACCGGCCTTGCGAATGAATGAACGACGATCCATGAAGTTCCTCCCTTTTGGATCAACAGGCCGACGTCAGGAAATCCTCGGTTTCCGTGTCGGTTCGTTCAAGACAATACACAGGCAAGAAGTCGAGTCCAGCACGGCGACCCGATTTGACGGCGAAGCCCAGCTACCCTGCAACTATAGTCTAACAGGCCATTTCGTGGCCCATGCGACACGCCGAAACTTGGCATGGAAAAACAACCGGGGATCGCCTATTTTAGCGGCAGGTATCCCTTGCCCAGATGGAACACAGAGCAAAATGCATCAGCCGCTCGTCGCCATATCGACCGACGTCCGTCAGTTCGACAACTACACCTGGCATGCCGCCCCGCAGCAATATCTGGAAGCGGCGATCACCGGCGCCGGTGTGTTCCCGCTGCTGGTGCCATCGTTCGGCGACCGGCTCGACTTCGACGAACTTCTCTCGTCGGTCGACGGCGTGATGGTCACCGGCTCGAAATCCAATGTGCATCCCTCGCTCTATGGCGGCGACGCCAGCGAAGCCAATGGCCCCTATGATCCGGC
>NZ_RZPH01001690.1:0-591 GCF_004022825.1 Mesorhizobium sp. M7A.F.Ca.CA.004.04.2.1 | reverse complement strand
CGCACTGATAGGCAGTTCAGCCCTGGTCACGCGCCAAGCAGCTGCTCTATTTCGGCAGCAATCCGCAGCAGGCGCCGGTCATGCCCGTTGCGCGCCACCAGCATCAATCCGGCGGGCAGCGGAGTGCCCGGCATCGGTAGCGAGATCGCGCAGAGATCGAACTGGTTGGCGACCTGCGTGTTGCGCAGCAGCAGGCCCTCGGTGCGGTCGCGCAGCTCGGCGTCGTCAGCCATCGAGACGATGGTCGGCGCCGTCACCGGCGTGGTCGGCAGAGCCAGCACATCGACCGATGCCAGCCGCTCGTCCATGGCGGCGGCAAGTGCTGCGCGACGACGCATTGCCCTGATGTAGACAGGCGTCGGCAGCATTGCCGCCCGCGACAAAGGTCCGCTGACATGCGGGTCGACCGGCACCGACGCTCCTGTCGCCAGCCAGTCGGCATGCACTTCGGCCCCTTCCATCGCAGCGATCGAGCCACGCTTGGTCGCCGCGCGCAAATCGGCGAGCAGATCGTCGATCGACAGGTCGGCGATCCGCGCGCCTGTCTGCTCGATCTTGCCAAGGCAGCGGTCGAACGCGGTCGCCACCTCG
>NZ_RZPH01001689.1:0-591 GCF_004022825.1 Mesorhizobium sp. M7A.F.Ca.CA.004.04.2.1 | reverse complement strand
GTGAAGATGAAGGTGGTCGCATAAAAGAGGGTGAAGGCGATGCCTGTGCCTTTGCCGAAGGCGCCCTCGACCAGGATGACGGCTGCGCGCAGCGGATTCTCGCCGACCAGAAGCACGACGAAGCCGGCGACGACGAAGGCGACGAACAGATTGATCAGCGGGATCAGGCCATAGTCGGCCCAGGCCGGCAGTTTGGCGTAGGGCGCGCTCAAAGTGCTGCCTCCTGGTGCTCGATGCCAGCCATCAGCAGGCCGAGCTCGCCCTCGGTCGCTTCGGGGCCGCGTTCGCCGACGATGCGGCCCGCAAACATCACCAGGATACGGTCGGACAGCGAACGGATCTCGTCCAGCTCGACCGACACCACCAGCACCGCCTTGCCCTGGTCGCGCATGGCGATCAGGCGCTTGTGGATGAATTCGATGGCGCCGACATCGACGCCGCGTGTCGGCTGGCCAACGATCAGAACACCAGGGTCCTGTTCCATCTCCCGCGCCAGCACGATCTTCTGCTGGTTGCCGCCGGAGAAATTGGCGGTCTTCAGCCGGCAGTCGGCCGGCCGGATATCGTATTTGGCGATCTTGTCCCTGGCAT
>NZ_RZPH01001688.1:0-591 GCF_004022825.1 Mesorhizobium sp. M7A.F.Ca.CA.004.04.2.1 | reverse complement strand
GCGCAGGATGTGCTGTCGGGCCCATCTTCGCCCCTGCCGCAACTGGCCAGCCTGTTGCGGCGGCTGCAGCGCAAGGTGTCGGAGGCGCCCGGCCTGCTCGACGATGTCGTCAAATCGCTCGACGAGGCGATGCTGTCGCTCGACGCGGCGCAATCGGGCGTCGAGGCAGCACTGCGCGCCACCGAATATGATCCGCAGCGGCTGGAGAAAGCGGAGGAGCGGCTGTTTTCGCTGCGCGCCGCCTCGCGCAAGCACAGCGTCGCCGTCGACGATCTAGCGCAGCTGCGCGACACGATGTCGGCCGATCTCGCCGATCTCGATGCCGGCGAGGAGCGCCTGCATGGGCTGGAAAAGCAGGCCACCGCCGCGCGCGAGACCTACGACATTGCCGCCGCGCAGCTGTCCTCGCTGCGTCATGCGGCGGCGGTCGGCCTGACCAAGGCCGTGATGGCCGAACTGCCGGCCCTGAAGCTCGAACGCGCCGCCTTTATCGTGGAAATGAAGAGCGAGGCCGAGAGCCGCATGGAAGAGGGGATCGACCAGATCGAGTTCTGGGTGCGCACCAATCCAGGCACGCGGCCCGGGCCGATG
>NZ_RZPH01001687.1:0-591 GCF_004022825.1 Mesorhizobium sp. M7A.F.Ca.CA.004.04.2.1 | reverse complement strand
CCTCCGCTATGGCCGCAAGGTGCCCTATGTGGGGATCGCCGTGCTGGCCGGCGGCGGCCTGGCGTCGTTGTGCTGGTTCCTGTTCGTCGCGCCGGATCTCACCTGGCGCATCCTGGCGATGAATTTCGCATTCGGCGGCATCAGCCTTCTGGTTGCTGCCGAACTGCGCCCGGTGCGCAACAACGGCCCGACCGAAAAAATCCTGTTCGTGCTGTCGCTGCTGTCGGGCGTCAATTTCTTCGTGCGCACCCTTGCCGTCGTCATCGCGCATGGGCCCTTCGCCAGCTATGACGGGTTCTATGGCTCGTCCTACTGGACGACGGCGCTGCTGTCGCACGCGCTGCTCTCGCTGCTCATTGCGTTGTGCCTGTTTTCCGCCGCGGCACTCGACGTGTTGAAGGCATTGAAGACCGAGACCTATACCGACCCCCTGTCGGGCCTGCTCAACCGGCGTGGCTTCGAGGAACGCGGCATGCGGCTCTTGCAGCACTGCGCCTCGGCCCGGTTCCCGGTCGCGCTGGTGTTGGCCGACCTCGATCACTTCAAGGCGCTCAACGATGTGCATGGGCATGGCGCGGGCGATCGCGGGAT
>NZ_RZPH01001686.1:0-592 GCF_004022825.1 Mesorhizobium sp. M7A.F.Ca.CA.004.04.2.1 | reverse complement strand
ATTCCAGACCGTCGGCCCTTGACGCCATGGGTTCCGCGGATTTCGTACGCTCACGTGCCGCGTAAGCGGCACACACATTTCACAGGCATAACCTATGTTGTTGTTTAGCTGGTTTGAAAAAAGGCTCGATCCGTTCCCCGCAGCGGAACCGGTCGAGCCGCCCAAGACGCTGGTTGCCTTCTGCCTGCATTATACGCGCGGCGCATGGCCATATATCCTTTTCGACGCGGTGCTGGTGACGGCCATCGCGATCGCGGAAGTATGGATGTTCGGCTTTCTCGGCCGCATCGTCGACTGGCTGTCGGGGCAGAATCGCGAAACCTTCCTGCAGACGGAAGCCTGGAAGCTCGCCGGCATGGCCTTCATCGTGCTGTTCGCGCTGCCGGGCACGGTATGGCTGCATTCGTTTCTCAACCAGCAGACGCTGATGGGCAATTATCCCATGCGCATCCGCTGGCAGGTGCACCGCTATCTGCTCAAGCAGTCGATGAGTTTCTACCAGGACGAGTTCGCCGGCCGCATCGCGACAAAGCTGATGCAGACGGCTCTCGCCGTGCGCGAATGCGTCATCAAGGTGATCGACGTCCTGAAC
>NZ_RZPH01001685.1:0-595 GCF_004022825.1 Mesorhizobium sp. M7A.F.Ca.CA.004.04.2.1 | reverse complement strand
GGCCGACACGATTGAGCAGTTGCTTCTGCAATTCGTCCGTTCCCATCGCGAAGATCATGACGCGGCAGCCCGGCCGGCCATCCGGTGTGGCCGAGGGCGGCAGGTCGATCTCGATTGCCGCTTCGCAGCCGCAACCGATCACCGAGGTGGCGAATCCGGTCATCGTGATCGCCGCCTGGCGAGCCCATTTCCGGCTCGGCGCGGTGATGACGATGGCGGTTGCGCGCATGCCGAAGGCTTCCGCGAAGGTATCGTCGATCGTCATCCCATTGACGCTCATGTTCGGCATGGCACCTCGCCGAATGGCTGTTCGCGCGCAATCGCGGAATCCGGAAAATTGAACCAGTCCAGCGACAGGCCGTAGCGCTGCTGGTGATAGTCCTCGAGCCGTCGCACCATTGCCTTGTCGACAGGCGGCTTGAGCCTCAATGCCTTGCCCCAGCGGTAATGGATGATTTCCCCATCTTGCACGACGAGATCGCCATCCTTGAAAACATACGCCGCCTGTCCGAGCATTTTCGCGATACTGCGGTCCCTGCGATAGACAGCGATGTCGGCTATTGCACCGGCGCCGAGATGGCCTCGATCCGTCAAG
>NZ_RZPH01001684.1:0-555 GCF_004022825.1 Mesorhizobium sp. M7A.F.Ca.CA.004.04.2.1 | reverse complement strand
ACCACGCATCCGGCTGCTGCTCGACCACACCGTTTTCCGCTATCGGCTCAAGGCAGCCTGACGACGATCCGGCAGACCGGGCCGGCTGCCGACCTAAAGCATGTCGCGCCTGAGCGGATTCAGGCCCGCTTCAGGCCTTTGTTTCCACAGATCGTTCTCCCAAAACCGAGCTCATTTCTGAGCAACATGCATTTGCGGTCCCGACCCGGCGGGGCTGCATTTTCCACGATTGCGGAATTCTCCGTTTCGGGCATGATAACAGGCACTTATGCCTTCCGTATGAGAGCTTGCCTCGAGACGCCCCGCACGTGACCCTGTTCCAGCGAAAACCCCGGATCGCGGCGCGTGCGCGCCTCGATATCGACATGCAGGACGCCGTCGTCTCTTCTATCGGTGACGTGCCTGGCTGCTCCCCCTCCCTCCTTTCCCTTTAGCATAACCTCCTGCTCGCTTCTCTTCTCTTCCCTCTCCTCCCTATCCTCTTCCTTCTTCTCTCCTCTCCTCCTTTTCTCCTCTTGCTTCCTTTCTCTTCTCCCCCTCTCCGCGCCCCCTCTC
>NZ_RZPH01001683.1:0-598 GCF_004022825.1 Mesorhizobium sp. M7A.F.Ca.CA.004.04.2.1 | reverse complement strand
CGCTGACACCCTATGACCCGGCGATCTCCGGAGAAATCTTCCGGCCGCTGTCGAGCTTCCGCACGCCGGAGCTGAACGTCCAGAAAGTGATCGCGCGCCGCGTCGCCATGGAGTTGCGCGACGGCATGGCCGTCAACATCGGCTTCGGCATTTCCGCCAATGTCCCGCGCATCCTTCTCGAGGAAGGACAGCACGGCAAGATTACCTGGGCGATCGAACAGGGCGCGGTCGGCGGCGTGCCGCTGCTCGACTTCAAATTCGGCTGTTCGTCGAACGCCGACGCCTTCATGCCCTCGCCGCACCAGTTCATTTATTTCCAGGCGGGCGGCTTCGACGCCTCGCTATTGTCCTTCCTGCAGATCGACCGCCATGGCTCGGTCAATGTCTCGAAGCTTTCGGCGCGCCCGCATGTCACGGCTGGTGCCGGCGGCTTTGTCGACATCACCGCGCGGGCGAAGAAGATCGTGTTTTCCGGCTTCTTCAACGCCGGGGCAAAACTCTCATTGGCCGATGGCGGCATCCGCATCGATCAGGAGGGCAAGGTCAAGAAGGTGGTCAACGAAGTCGAGCACATCTCGTTTTCGGGCAAGCGCGCAGT
>NZ_RZPH01001682.1:0-598 GCF_004022825.1 Mesorhizobium sp. M7A.F.Ca.CA.004.04.2.1 | reverse complement strand
GATCTCGGAGGTGACCGCGACGAACGGCTTGGCAAGGTCCTCGAAACGAATGCCGGCCACGAAATCTGGCTGTCGAGCGGCTCATTGATCACCGCCATGCGCGCCTCCTACGCGCTGCCCGGCGTGTTCGAGCCGGTGAATTGCAACGGCCGCGTGCTGGTCGACGGCGCGCTGGTCAACCCGGTACCGGTATCGGTCTGCCGCGCCTATGAGCAGCCGCTCGTCGTGGCGGTCAACCTTCACTATGATCTGTTCGGCCGCGCCGCCGTCATCAAGCATAGCGCCGGCGAGTTGGTCGTTGAAAAGGACGCGCCGCGGCCTGGTCAGATCGACGCCGAGCGCCAGTCGCATCAGACGCGGCTCGGCATCACCGGCGTCATGGTCGAGGCCTTCAACATCATTCAGGACCGCATTTCGCGCGCCAGGCTTGCCGGCGACCCGCCTGACATGTCGCTGCAGCCGAAGCTCAGCCATATCGGCCTGACCGAATTCCACCGCGCCGACGAGGCGATCAACCTCGGCTATCAGGCGACGATGGCGCAGATCGGCGAACTGACCCGGCTGCAGACCGTTCTCGCCTGATCAAAGCCTACGCACG
>NZ_RZPH01001681.1:0-602 GCF_004022825.1 Mesorhizobium sp. M7A.F.Ca.CA.004.04.2.1 | reverse complement strand
GTCGAGCGGCTGGAGACCTACAAGCCTTCATGGCCGCTGCCGAAAATCTTCCGCCTGACCTCGGGCGGCAAGCTGATCGAAGGCATCTTCAAGGGCGAGACCATCAACACCCCCTCGATGCTGTGCGTCGAGGATTACCTCGATGCGCTCAACTGGGCGAAGTCGACCGGCGGTCTCGACGCGCTGATCGCCAGGGCGGATGCCAATACGGCCGTCCTCGATCGCTTTGTCGGCAAATCCTCCTGGCTCGGTCATCTCGCCGTCCAGCCGGCGACACGGTCGAACACGTCCGTCTGCCTGTCCTTCACCGACCCGGACGTGTCCGCGCTCGACGCCGAGGGGCAGGCGGCTTTCGCCAAGGGGCTGGTGTCGGTGCTCGACAAGGAAGGCGTCGCCTACGATATCGGTGCCTATCGCGACGCACCGCCCGGCCTGCGCATCTGGTGCGGCGCGACGGTCGAGACGTCGGATCTCGAGGCGCTGCTGCCCTGGCTCGACTGGGCCTTCGCCGCGCAGAAGGCGTCGCTCAAAGCGGCGGCCTGAGATCATTCGCGGCGGCCTTCGGGTCGCCCATTCCCATCAGGATCAAATCCATTTCAAGG
>NZ_RZPH01000167.1:0-8406 GCF_004022825.1 Mesorhizobium sp. M7A.F.Ca.CA.004.04.2.1 | reverse complement strand
CCGGCAAGGTCGTCACCACCGCCAACAACGTCAAGATTGTCGGCCATCTCAATGTGCCCGGCCGCATCGCGGCGTCGGCATCGCTGCTTTATGCCCGGAACCTCTTCGCCTTCCTCGAAACGCTGGTCGACAAGACGACGAAAACGCTTGCCATCAACCGGGACGACGATCTGGTCAAGGCAACGATGCTGACTAACGGCGGCAAGATCGTGCATCCGTCCTTCGCCAAGCCCGACCAGCAGCCTTATGTCGAACCGGCGGCGATCCCGGCCACAACCATGGTTGCCGACGCTTCGCCCAAGAAAGCCGCGCCCAAGAAACCGGCCGCATCCAAGTCGCCCTCGTCGAAGCCGAAAGGGATCGCGTGATGGATCAGACCCTGCAGAAAGCCCTCGACCAGCTCGACCAGGCCTCCGCCGCGGTTCGGCTGGCAGTGCACAATCTGGCGACCGCGCCTGGTGGTGCCGACGCGGCGGGTGATGCCGCGCATGCGCTGTCCGGCGGTGCCATCGATCCCTTCGTCTTCCGCTTCGCCATCTTCGTGCTGGCGATCTTCGTCGGCTATTACGTCGTCTGGTCGGTGACCCCCGCACTGCATACGCCGCTGATGGCCGTCACCAACGCCATCTCTTCGGTCATCGTCGTCGGCGCGCTGCTTGCCGTCGGCATCGCCGCCTCCGGCATTGCCGCGGGCTTCGGCTTCGTCGCGCTGATGCTGGTGTCGGTCAACATCTTCGGCGGCTTCCTCGTCACCCAGCGCATGCTGGCCATGTACAAGAAGAAGGACAAGTAGAGCGCCATGAACGCCAACTTCGCGTCCTTCCTCTACCTCGTCTCCGGCGTCCTGTTCATCATGGCGCTGCGCGGCCTGTCGCATCCGACCACCAGCCGCCAGGGCAATCTCTACGGCATGATCGGCATGGGCATCGCCATCGCCACCACATTGGCGCTGGCAACCCCCTCGGCCGGCCGCTTCGGCCTGATCGTGCTCGGCCTGGCCATTGGCGGCAGCGTCGGCGCCGTCACCGCGCGCCGCATCGCCATGACCTCGATGCCGCAGCTGGTCGCCGCCTTCCACTCGCTGGTCGGCCTCGCTGCCGTCATGGTGGCGGCCGCCGCCATCTATGCGCCGGAAAGCTTCGGCATCGGCACGGATGGCGACATCCACGCCCAGGCGCTGATCGAGATGAGCCTTGGCGTCGCCATCGGCGCCATCACTTTCACCGGCTCGGTCATCGCCTTCCTGAAGCTCGATGGCCGCATGTCCGGCAAGCCGATCATGATCGGCGGCCGCCACTTCATCAACGCGGCACTTGCCATCGCGCTCGTCGTCCTGATCGTGCTGCTGGTCACCACCGAGTCCAAACTGGTCTTCTGGTTGATCGTTGCGGCCTCGCTGGTGCTCGGCATCCTGCTGATCATCCCGATCGGCGGCGCCGACATGCCGGTCGTCGTCTCGATGCTCAACTCCTATTCGGGCTGGGCGGCGGCCGCACTCGGCTTCACGCTCGGCAATCTGGCGCTGATCATCACCGGTGCGCTGGTCGGCTCGTCCGGCGCGATC
This sequence comes from Mesorhizobium sp. M7A.F.Ca.CA.004.04.2.1, assembly GCF_004022825.1. NCBI lineage: Bacteria > Pseudomonadati > Pseudomonadota > Alphaproteobacteria > Hyphomicrobiales > Phyllobacteriaceae > Mesorhizobium > Mesorhizobium sp. M7A.F.Ca.CA.004.04.2.1. The sequence goes on along the minus strand of NZ_RZPH01000167.1, from coordinate 6,842 downwards.
CTGTCTTACATCATGTGCAAGGGCATGAACCGAAGCTTCATCTCGGTCATTCTCGGCGGCTTCGGCGGCGAGACGGCAGCGGCCGCCGATGACGGCATCGAACGCACGGTCAAGCAGGGTTCCGCCGACGATGCCGCCTACCTGATGATGAACGCCCAGAAAGTCATCATCGTGCCGGGCTACGGCATGGCGGTTGCCCAGGCGCAGCATGCGCTGCGCGAAATGGCCGACAAGCTCAAGGCCAATGGCGTCGACGTCAAATATGCCATCCACCCGGTCGCCGGCCGCATGCCCGGCCACATGAACGTGCTGCTCGCCGAAGCCAATGTGCCCTATGACGAGGTGTTCGAACTCGAGGACATCAACTCCGAATTCGCGCAGGCCGATGTCGCCTATGTCATCGGCGCCAACGACGTCACCAACCCGTCCGCGCGCGACGACAAGTCGTCGCCGATCTACGGCATGCCGATCCTCGACGTCGACAAGGCCCGCACCTGCCTGTTCGTTAAGCGCTCGCTCGGCTCCGGCTATGCCGGCATCGACAACACGCTGTTCTACAAGGACGGCACCATGATGCTGCTCGGCGATGCCAAGAAGATGACTGAAGAGATCGTCAAGGCGATGGATCACTGATGGGATCAGGGCTGGGACACGCCTCATTGTGTACCCGGATTATCTTGCTGTTTTGCTTCGAGACGAATTCTCAATTCAGATGGCCACCATCAGCGAATGTCGGTGTCGGTGGTTGCGCCTCCAGGTCCGCCCGGCGCCTAAGGCTTCTCGGTGCTGCGCTAGGTCAACTCGTGGCGCAAAGGAGAGGCGAGGGGCGGAGACAACGTGTTGTCGGTGCGCGATCTTGCCGTGCCACCGAAGCTTTCAGGTGTCTCGTTCGATCCCGAGGCGAGGCGAGGTGCTGGGTTTCGCCGGCCTGCTCGGCTCGGGCCGCACCGAACTGCTGGGGGCGATCGGTGGGGTCGATACGGTGCGTGCCGGTACGGTCTTGCTCGATCAAAAGAACATCACCAGTGCCTCGTATGGCGAGAGAGTCAAAAGCGGAATCGGGATGAGCCTGAAAGTCGCAAGGAGGATGGCATCTTGCCGCTACTCGGCGTTGACGAGAACACCGTCGCCACCGACTTCTCGAGAGTGGCGGTGAACGGCGTGATCTCGGCATCACGCATGGCAGACGCGGCGGGCGATATCATTCGTCGTATCGGCATCAAGACGGCGCGGATCGACACGCCGGTCGGCACATTGTCGGGCGGCAACCAGCAGAAAGTGGTGATTGGGCGCTGGGTCTATGCCGGCAGCCGAATTCTGTTGCTCGATGAGCCGACCCGCGGTGTCGATGTCGAAGCGAAGTCGCAAACTATGCCGTCGAGCGAGATGCGGCCGCCAAATACCCGGTTGACAACGAATATCGGTTTATGAAAGGGTGAGAACGTTCTCAGAGAACGTTCTCACTGCAGTTGCGACCTTACCTTGGGAGGAGGGATGAGCACCGACGAGACCCCTCTAGCCGTTCGCATCGCCAAGATTGCGAAGTCTTACGGACCGACAGTCGCGCTCGATTCCGTTTCCATTGACCTGCGTCCGGGTGAAGTCCATGCACTGCTGGGCGAGAACGGCGCCGGCAAGTCGACGCTTGTCAAGATCCTCAGCGGCGTGGTGAAGCCGGACAGCGGATCGCTGTCGATCTTTGGCGCGCCCTATGCGCCGCACGACATCGTCGGTGCGCGGGCGCAGGGCGTGGCGACGGCCTTCCAGGAACTCAGCCTGCTGCCCAACCTCAGCATCGCCGAGAATCTGATGCTGCCGAAAATGCCCAGGGGCATGCTCGGTCTCGCGTCGCATCGCACGGCGATAGCCTCCGCTCGAAAGACGCTTAAGGATTATGGTTTGGCGTATTTCGATCCTGACACGCCCGTGGGTGTGCTCTCGCTGTCGGACCGTCAGCGGCTCGAAATCGTCCGTGCTTTCACCCACGCTTCGAAATTATTGATCCTCGACGAGCCGACGGCCGCGCTGGCCGACGTCGAATGGCTGTTCGAGCTGGTGCGGCGGCAAAAATCCTTGCAGACCGCAATCCTTTATATTTCCCATCGCCTCGGGGAAGTACGCAGCTTGTGCTCGCGTGCCACTATACTGCGCAACGGCCGCAGCATCGGCACCGTCGAGCTTTCGGGCGCCTCGGACGAGAACATCTTCGAGATGATGGTCGGCCGCAGCGCGCGTGAAACGGTCAACACATTGCCCGTAGCAGGTGATGCCGCGCCCATCGCGCTGAGCGTCAAAGGCCTTTCGGGCGGCATCCTGAACGAGGTGTCGTTCAATGTCAGGCAGGGCGAGATCGTCGGCATCGCCGCGCTTGAAGGTCAAGGGCAGCGCGACCTGTTCAGGACACTGGTCGGCCTTGCCAAGGCGAAGGGCGGAAGCATCGAGATCGACGGCGTGCGCGCTCATATCGGCAGCCCAGGCGACGCGCTCTATTTTGGCAACGGCCTTGCCTACCTGCCTGAGGATCGCAAATCGGAAGGTATCCTCGGCGGCCTTACCACGGCCAGCAACATGGTGCTGCCGATCATTTCCCGCATTGCGCAGGGCGGCATCGTCTGGCCCGCCGGCGAGCGTCGCGCCGCGAGGAAAACCGCCGCGGCGGTCGACCTTCAGGAGCGCTACCTGCATTTCAAGATCGACGAGCTTTCGGGTGGCAACCAGCAGAAGGCGCTTCTGGCGCGCGTCATGATGACCGGCGCGCGCACCTTGCTGCTCTTCGATCCCACGCGCGGGGTCGATGTCGGCACCAAGCAGTCGATCTACGAGGCGATTCGCAAATTCGCCGCCGACGGCGGCTCGGTGCTCTTCTATTCATCCGAACTGCCGGAACTCGTCCATCTCGCGCATCGCTGTATCGTGCTCTACGGCGGCCGCATCTTTGCCGAATATCAGGGCGACGCCATCGACGAGCAGACCATCGTCGGCGCGCTGATCGGCCACGCTCGGAGTGCGGCGAAGGGAGTGGCTGCATGAGCGCGATCGCGGCAAATCCAGCGCCTCGCCGCTCGCCTTTCTGGCGCGCCGTCATCAGCGGCACCGGTATCGTCGCGCTGATCTACGTCCTGCTCTACGCGCTCTACGCGTTCTGGCAGCCCGATGCGCTCTCGGTCTACACATTCACCGACCTCGTCAACAATTCGACGCCGCTGGCGCTGGCGGCGGCGGGCGAGACGCTGGTCGTCATCAGTCGCGGCTTTGACCTGTCAGTCGCGGGCGTCGTCTCGCTGACCAACGTGCTGATGGCCGTCTATCCGCTCGACGGCCCGGGCGGAGCGCTGATCAGCCTGCTGATGTGCTGCGCGATCGGCGCCATCGTCGGCATGATCAACGGCATTCTGGTTGCCAGGCTCGGGCTCCAGACCATCGCGGCGACGCTCGGCACGATGATCATCTGCCAGGGGCTGGCGCTCGTCATCCTCGACGCGCCCGGCGGCATGGTCTCCGACTTTGTCACCTACACCTTGACCGACACGCTCTTCGGTGTCGTTCCGATTGCCGGTCTGTTCCTGGTTGCCGCCGCCGTGCTGTGGCTGGCCTTCCGGCGAACGAACACCGGCATCGGCCTTTATGCGATCGGCGCCGACGAGCAGTCGGCCCGTTACTCCGGCGTGGCCGTATCGGGCGTGCGCATCACTGCCTTCGTCGGCGCTGGCATCCTTTATGGCGTCGCCGGCTTCATGCTGAGCGCCCAGACCGCGACCGGCAATCCGACGGCGGGCACTCCATTCCTGGTGCTCACCTTTGCCGCCGTGGCGCTTGGCGGCACACCGCTCAGCGGTGGCCGCGGCAGCCTTATCGGCTCGATCCTCGGCGCCGGCACGCTCATGCTTTTGCAGAAAGTGCTGTTCTCGGGCGGTGTGTCGTCTTTCTACACCGGCATCTTCCAGGGCTTCGTGCTGGTGCTCGCGATCGTCTTCGGCAACGCGGTGGCGCGCCTGCTCAAGAAGGACGACGCCCGGTGAACGCGCATAAGGACATGGCGATGCCTTTCGACGCCTCTTCCGACCAGCGCGGCAGGCAGAAGCTGGACCGCGAAACGGTGAACACACTTGTCGTGTTCGGACTGAGCATCGTGCTCGTGTTGTGCTCGCGCTTCATCAGCCCGGCGCTCGGCTCCTGGAGCCAGGTTCTCACAGTGCTGATCCTTGCATCCTTCCTGATCATCCTTTCCTTTGGGCAGGGGCTTGTCATCCTGATCGGCGGACTGGATCTGTCGATACCCGCGCTCATCACGCTCGGCGGCGTTTTGACGACGAACTGGATCGGCACGAACGACGCCGGCATCTGGTACATGCTGCCGGCCATCCTGCTCATCTGTGCCCTGGTCGGCGCGGTGAGCGGCGTCGGTATCGTCTGGCTAAAGGTGCCGCCTTTCATCATGACGATGGCGACGTCGATCGTCATCGCCTCCGCGGCGCTCGGCTATACTAGCGGCACGCCGCGCGGCGGTTCGCCATCGGCCCTGTTATGGCTGATGAAGGCGTGGTTTCTCGGCGTGCCGGTGGTCATCTACTTCACCCTCGCCTTCATCCTGCTCGGCTGGCTGCTGCAGAACTTCACCGCGCTAGGACGTCGGCTTCGCGCGCTCGGCACCAACAGGAACGCCGCGCTCATCGCCGGCGTCAACGTCAACCGGCTCGAACTCATGCCCTATGCGATCAGCGCCGTTTGCGCCGGCTTCGTCGGCATGATGCTGGTCGGCTACTCTAACGGCGCGACGCTCAGGATGGGCGACAGCTACATGCTGCCCTCGATAGCCGCCGTCGTGATCGGCGGCTCCTCGATCCTCGGTGGCGGCGGAACCTTCATCGGTACGGTCGGCGGCGCAATCCTTCTGACCACGCTCGGCATGATGATCTCGGCCATCGGGCTCAGCGAGGGATGGCGCACCATCATCGAGGGCGCGATCATCGTCGGGGCGCTGCTGGTGCTGCGGGGCGAGTTCCTGACCCACATCGGAAATCGGTTGCTGACGCGAAGGAAATGACCATGCGCCTGCGTGTGATACTTTTTGTCCAATTGTGAGAACGTTCTCACAAGCTCTGGTCCGGCACCTGAAAGGGCCAAATCCAAAGGGAGGTTGATGGAAATGAAGCTGTTAAGAAGACTGGGACTGGCCGCGTCGCTGACGCTTGCCACAACTGCGGGCGTTGCGACGGTCATCGACCATGCCGACGCGCAGGACAAGAAGCTCAAGGTCTATCTGTCGCTGAGCTACAGCGGCAATTCCTGGCAGTCGGAGGCCGCGAACATCGTCAAGGCGCTGGCGCAGACGCCGCCTTACGACAAGACCGTGGAGCTGAAGGAGGTCATCTCCGGCACCGATCCGCAGGCGCAGATCTCGGCCTATGAGAGCATGATCCAGGATGGCGCCGACGGCATCATCAGCTTCCCGATCTCGTCGACGGCGCTGAACCGCACCATCCATCGCGGCTGCCAGAAGGGCGTGCTCTTCTTTATGTATGACGCGACGGTGACCGAACCCTGCGCCTACAACGTCAGCTACATCACCGCTGGTTTCGGCGAGAACAGCGCCCAGGCGCTGGTCAACATCCTCGGCGGCAAGGGCAACATCTTCCTGAGCCGTGGCGTTCCGGGCAACTCGGTCGATAAGCGCCACACCGACGGCGCGATGCACATCTTCAACCAGTATCCCGGCATCAAGGTGGTCGCGGAATACTATTCCTACTGGGATGACCGCACCACGCAGCAGGAGACGGCCAAGGCGCTCGCCGCGCATCCGGACGTCGACGGCATCTGGGCCCAGGCCGGCGAATACGGTGCGATCCAAGCGCAGCTCGACAAGGGCAACAAGCTCGTGCCGATGACCGGCGAGAACTCCGACGGCTTCCGCCTCGGCCTTGCCGATCCGAAGATGCAGGGCATGGGTCTCAAAGGCGTCTCGGCCGGCTCGCCGCCCGCCACCTCCGGCTACGCCTTCAAGCTGATGATGGAGATCCTGACCAAGAAGCGCGACCTGAAGCCGATGAACATCGAGTACCCGCTGCCCTGGGTGCCGGCTGATCAGGTCAAGCCTTGCAAGGGCGACACCTTCGCCGACGGCTGCAACGTGTTCCCGTCCGACAAGGTGCCCTCATCCTTCGTCACCGAGGTCTTCAATCCCGAGCTTCTGCCGGAACTGTCGCTACAGTCGGCGCTCGAGGGCAAGCCGACGCCCGGAGCGGCCATCCAGCCGCTGCCGGCGGATGTGAAGCAGGCGCCCGACGCGCCCGGCATCAACTGCTCGTCGTGCAAGGCCCCGGCCGACGAATACAAGCTCACCAAGATCGAGCCGACGGTGAAGCCCTGACGACCAGCAATGCGATCGATGGACGGCACCCTGCCGTCCATCCCACCCAAGACAAGGATGAGAACATGCCGACCTTTCTGAAGCGGGGCAGAGATCCCGAGGCTGTCGCCCAGGGCGACGCGGTTGTCCGAACGACCGTCGAGACGATCCTCGCCGATATCGAGAAGCGGGGCGACGCCGCCGTCCGGGAACTGTCGGAGCGTTTCGACAGATGGTCGCCGCAGAGCTTCCGGCTGACCGACAGCGATATTGAACAGGCCATCTCCAAAGTCTCGGCAAGGGATCTGGAGGACATTCGCTTCGCCCAGGCGCAGGTCCGCAATTTCGCCGAGAAGCAGCGCGCCTGCCTGCAGGATCTCGAGGTGGAAACGCTGCCGGGTGTCGTCCTTGGCCACAAGAACATTCCCGTCGACACGGTCGGCTGCTACGTGCCGGGCGGCAAATATCCGATGGTCGCCTCCGCGCACATGAGCGT
>NZ_RZPH01001680.1:0-602 GCF_004022825.1 Mesorhizobium sp. M7A.F.Ca.CA.004.04.2.1 | reverse complement strand
GCCGCCAGTCCGGCGAGGTCGCTGTCGGTGAAGGACAGGGCCACGATATCCGCCGGCGTCTGCCGCAGATCGACCGGCTCGGCGAGGTCGTCGAGCGAGGCGGATGTCGTGGTGAGGATGTGCATCGCGACCCGTGTCCGAAATCAGCCGGCGAGTATACGCTCGATCGCCGGGCGGTTCAGCCCCTTCAGGCCGATGACGACGAGGCGCGAACGGCGGTCGTCCTGCGCGGTCCAGGCGCGGTCATAGTAATGATTGACGCGCGGCCCGACGGCCTGCAGCAAGAGCCGCATCGGCTTGCCGCCGACCTCGACGAAGCCTTTTACGCGCAGCACGTTCTCTTCTTCGGCGACGGTGGCGACGCGCTTCGCCAGTTCATCGGGATTGGCGATCGAGGCAATGTCGACAATGAAGGTGTCGAAGTCGTCATGCTCATGGTCGAACGCGCCGTCATGGTGGGACTTGCGGTTTTCGATGTCGTCCTCGACGGCCAGACCGAGCCCGAGCAGCACCGAGGGATCGACCTTGCCATGCGACGTCGGCACGATCTTCACCGCGCGGGCGGTGTGTTCGCCAATGATGGCGTTGGCGCGGGCGGTACC
>NZ_RZPH01001679.1:0-602 GCF_004022825.1 Mesorhizobium sp. M7A.F.Ca.CA.004.04.2.1 | reverse complement strand
CTGGAATTGTGGTTCATGAAATTGCGGCCGACCTGGTCGGCGCGGTTGGCTAGGCCTTTGCCATCCGATGTGGGCGAGCGCAGCAGGATGACAGCGGAGTTGACCGCGCCGGCCGAGAGGATGACCAGCTTCGGTGATACTTTCTTCAGCTCGCCATTCTGCCGGTAGTGAATGGCTGATATCGTCGTGCCGTCTGGCGAGGCTTCGAGATATTCGACGTAGGCGCCGGTTTCGAGCTTGATGTTCTGGTCGGTGAGGGCCGCCGTCAGCGGTCCCGTTTGTGCGTCGACCTTGCCTTGGCCGGTGTTCGGGAAAGCATCCCAGCCGGTCTTGCCCTCCTTCAGCCAGGTGTCGATGTCGACACCGAGCGGCAGCGAGGCCGGATGCAGGCCAAGGTTTTTCAGCTCGGCGCGGGCGCGGGCGATCGGTGCCTCGTCGGGCACCGGCTTGTAGGCGTAGGGGATCGAATGGAACGGCTCGGTCGGATCCTCGCCCAGTGCACCGCGCACGCGAAACAGCTGTTCGGCTTTCGAATACCAGGGCTCGAATTCGTCATAGGTGAACGGCCATGCCGGAGAGACTCCGCCGAAATGCTCCATGGC
>NZ_RZPH01001678.1:0-609 GCF_004022825.1 Mesorhizobium sp. M7A.F.Ca.CA.004.04.2.1 | reverse complement strand
ATTGCAGCCAGTAGATGCCGATCGGCTTCTTGTAGCGCGAGGCATCCTGAAAACGGATGTCGACATAGTCGGAGGTTTCGACCATCTGCTTGGTGGCCTGGACAAAACGGGATTCGTCCCGGTCGACGGGTGGAAGGCTCGCCAGTCCGCTGAAAGTCATCAGCACGCTGAACAGAAAGAGAAAAAGATAGTTCCTGTTCATCGCGGAGCTTTCCGGATCTGATCTGCGGGATGGCCCCGTCGCGGCGCCTCAGGCCCTGCCCTGCGCGGCGCCTCAATACGCCAGCCCAAACGACGAAGCAAGGATTCGCAAATGCCATCCGCGCGGGCACCAAAACCGGAAACCACTTTTGCTGATCGCTGGACCTTTGTCTGGCGCACGATCAGTCGCAAAACCGGAAACCACTTTTGCTGATCGCGCTTGGATGCTAAACGCCCGCGTTCATGCACACCCGAGCCACGCTGGCCGGACGCTTTCGGGAAAGAAAAAATGCCTGCCTTCAAATCGGATTTCCTGCGCACGATGAGCGAGCGCGGTTTCATCCACCAGACTTCGGATGATGCCGGTCTCGACACTATCTTCGCCAAGGAAACGGTGACGGCCTATAT
>NZ_RZPH01001677.1:0-609 GCF_004022825.1 Mesorhizobium sp. M7A.F.Ca.CA.004.04.2.1 | reverse complement strand
GCCGACGAGAGCGTCTGCATCGGTCCGCCGCCATCGCGCGACAGCTATCTCAACATCCATCAGATCGTTGCGGCCTGCGAAATCACCGGCGCCGACGCCGTGCATCCGGGCTACGGCTTCCTGTCGGAGAACGCCAAATTCGCCGACATACTGGCCGCGCACAACATCACCTTCATCGGTCCGTCCGGCGACCATATCCGCATCATGGGCGACAAGATCGAGGCCAAGCGAACCGCCAAGCGCCTCGGCATTCCGGTTGTGCCCGGTTCGGACGGCGCCGTCACCGACCAGAAGGAAGCCAGGCGCATTGCCGCCGAGATCGGCTATCCCGTGATCATCAAGGCATCGGCCGGTGGTGGCGGTCGCGGTATGAAGGTCGCCCTCACCGAGGCTGACCTGGAGATCGCCCTGCAGACGGCGAGCACGGAAGCCGGTGCGGCGTTCGGCGACGATGCCGTTTATATCGAAAAATACCTGGAAAAGCCGCGCCATATCGAAGTCCAGGTGTTCGGTGACGGCTTTGGCCGCGGCGTGCATTTCGGTGAGCGCGACTGTTCCTTGCAGCGCCGCCACCAGAAGGTCTGGGAAGAGGCGCCCTCGCCCGCCCTC
>NZ_RZPH01001676.1:0-610 GCF_004022825.1 Mesorhizobium sp. M7A.F.Ca.CA.004.04.2.1 | reverse complement strand
GCTCATCCGCCGCGGCCGCTATGTCGAATTCAATCTGCTTCACGATCGCGGCACCATCTTCGGACTGAAGACCGGCGGCAATGTCGCGTCCATTCTCTCCAGCCTGCCGCCCGAGGTTCGCTGGCCGTAACAAAATGGTGAGCGCGGCGTGAGTCGCATTGATGTCCCATTCGCTCGAAATGGGCATGGAATGTGGCACACGGTGCGGCGCAAAATTTCTTTTTCGTCTAATAGGCCGTTGAAAAGACTGGCCTATTTGTGGGGCCGGGTCGGGAAGCGCCGGCGGTTCGCCTGCGCGCAATTCCAGGAAAGTGCGAAACGGCTTTCCGACCGGAATTGCGTCAGACAAAGCGAGCCGCGACCCGACGCGACCGGACGGCCCAGACGACGCGGGGCACCTCATTGAGAGGGATGCCCTACTTCCAGGAGTACTTCGCAATGCGCAAGATCATTGTTTCGGCGGCCGCCGCTGCCCTTCTCGCTTCCGGTTCGGTGGCATTCGCCGCCGTCAAGCACACCACCGGAACGATCAAGACCTTTGACGCAACGGCCATGAGTCTGGTCCTCGACGATGGATCGTCTTTTACGCTTCCCAAGACCTTCAAGGATC
>NZ_RZPH01001675.1:0-611 GCF_004022825.1 Mesorhizobium sp. M7A.F.Ca.CA.004.04.2.1 | reverse complement strand
GCGCGTGCCATTGGCGCGGCTGTGCAGGCTGAATTGCGGCTGCATCTTCTGGTCAAGCCTGACCACCAGCCCGTAGGAGCGGCTCGGCGACCACGGCTTGTGGATGCCCATGGTGCGGATGCCGCCGCATTGCAGCGGCTCGAGGAAGCTGCGGCTGGAGGCCAGCGCTGGCGCGATCCAGTAGGCAGGCGGCACCTGGCTCAGCATGTCCTGACGGTAATGCGTTTCCTGTAGCACGAATTCGATCAGCCGGTTGCGCGGCGCAAACAGGGTCAGCCACGCCCCACCATCGGCGGAAGGTGACAGCCGCGCGGGATAGCCGGGCAGATGCGTCAGAACCGTCGAGCGGCTGCCCGTCGCGCCATCGAAACGCACCAACTGATGACGCCAGCTTTCGCTGACTAGCACATCGCTGCCGACTGGATGCAGGCCATAGGGAAAGGCAATCTCGCCGGCGACTTTGCGGAAATCACCGCCCGCGGCGTCTCGCTTCCACAGCGAACCGGAGGCACCCTTCTTCATCAGATCGGCGGCCCATTGCGACGGCGCGTGCTCGGCCGAGCCATTGGCCAGCCACAACGTGCCGTCATCCGCATAGGCAAGTGCGGTGA
>NZ_RZPH01001674.1:0-611 GCF_004022825.1 Mesorhizobium sp. M7A.F.Ca.CA.004.04.2.1 | reverse complement strand
CTCCCCATATAGTGACGGGGAGAAGGACGCTGCCGCGAAGGATCTCGCCAATCTCCTGCGTTGCTGGAGAGGAGCCGAGGTCGCGGGCTACGCCGAAATCCGTTCGATCACCGCGCCGCAGTTGGACAGCTTTTCTTCCAGCCGCTCGAAGCCGCGGTCGAGATGGTAGACGCGGTTGACCGTGGTCTCGCCTTCCGCCGCCAGGCCGGCGATGACCAGCGACACCGAGGCGCGAAGATCGGTTGCCATGACCGGCGCGCCCTTCAGTTTCGGCACGCCGTCGACGATCGCCGTCTGGCCCGAAAGCGTGATATGAGCGCCGAGCCGCGCCAGTTCCTGCACATGCATGAAGCGGTTCTCGAAGATCGTCTCGGTGATCCGCGACTTGCCCTTGGCCATCGTCATCAGGCCCATGAACTGCGCCTGCAAATCGGTCGGGAAGGCCGGAAACGGCGCTGTCGTCACGTCGACCGGCGAAATGCCGGCGCCGTTGCGCCTCACACGAATGCCGGAATTGGTCGGGGTGATCTCCGCACCCGTCTGGGCGATCACGTCCAGTGCCGTCTGCAGCAGGTCCGGCCGCGCGCCTTCGAGCACGCCGTCGCCGCCGG
>NZ_RZPH01001673.1:0-612 GCF_004022825.1 Mesorhizobium sp. M7A.F.Ca.CA.004.04.2.1 | reverse complement strand
GCGTCGAAGCGCTCGGCAACGATGTCGGTCAGGCTGTAGTCGACGATGATCTCGACTTTGATGTCAGGATAGTCGGGCAGGAATTTCGCCAGGGCAGGCCACAGGATCGCATCGGCGGCATGCTCACCGGCGGTGATGCGGATGGTGCCGGCGGGTTTTTCGCGCAAGGCGCTGAGTGCCGCGATCTCGGCTTCGATCTCATCGAGCCGCGGCCCCACGGTGCGAGCCAGCCGCTCGCCGGCCTCGGTGGGCGACACGCTGCGCGTGGTGCGGGTCAGGAGCCGCACGCCCAGCCGCTCCTCCAGCGCCCGCACCGTATGGCTGAGCGCCGATTGGGAAACCCCGAGCTTGGCCGCCGCCCTGGTGAAGCTTTCCTCGCGCGCGACGGCGAGGAATGCGGTTAGCTCATTCAGATTGTCTCGCGGCATTCATGAGCCCCTTTCATAAGATCATGCTGGATATAGCACCTAATCGGCACCAATCGCAGACCCTAGATAGGCGTCATCACACCGGGCGCCTCTACCGGCAGCCTCTGAAGACCGGCGGTCGTGTCACGCCTGTTGCCAGGAAGGGACAAAACCATGGACATCACGCGAAACGGCTCTCAAGCCT
>NZ_RZPH01001672.1:0-615 GCF_004022825.1 Mesorhizobium sp. M7A.F.Ca.CA.004.04.2.1 | reverse complement strand
AGCACGTCCTTGCCCAGCAGGGCATGCGGAATGGCGCCCGCCTGGATCGGCGTCGGCTCGGTGTAGCCGGCGTCGGTGACTGCGGAAAGGACCTTCGGCGACAGGCCGAGGTCTGAAAAGGTCAACGCTTCTGGAGCGGTCGTGGTGTCTGAGGACAAGTGTTGTTGTCTTTGGCTGGTTCGGGGAAGCGCAACGGCGTCTAATGGCGTCTGTCGCGGCAAGCGCCACGCGCCTGCAAGATTGGTATTGCAATTAGGAGCAAGCCCTCGATTTGTCAACAGAAACGGGCAGCAATGGCACGATTGTGAAGTTGTAACCTTAATCGGGATGCTTAATCGACCTGTCGGTCGCAGCGCCGGCTCAATAGCGGAACTGTTCGGCGAGAATACGCTCGTTCCAGGAATGATTGGGATCGAACAGCAACGTTGCTGTCGCCGTTGGTGATTCTCGCACCGTCACCGAGGTCACGGCCTTGACCTCGGTATGGTCGGCGGCGGCGTTTACCGGCCGCTTTTCCGGCTCGCGGATGTCGAAGCGCACGGTCGCCTTGTTGGAGAGCAGCGCGCCGCGCCAGCGGCGCGGGCGAAACGGGCTGACCGGGGTCAGCGCCAGCAG
>NZ_RZPH01001671.1:0-615 GCF_004022825.1 Mesorhizobium sp. M7A.F.Ca.CA.004.04.2.1 | reverse complement strand
GATATATTTGCCCGCATGGCGAAATGCGTCCGGCCCTATGTAGAGTTGGCTACTGCCTCCCGATGCGAGCGTATACCCGCCATCCTGCCTGCGTCGGAAAGCGATGCGTTCATCCGCGGCGGCACCGGCGTGGATTTCCGCCATCGGTGCTGTCGCGGCGACGGTCGCCCTGACGCTGAGCTGCGGAATCGAGATGCCATGGGCGCGCAGGAAGAGCGACGTCCACGCGCCGCTGGCGACGAGGACGCTCGAGGTCGCGATGAGCCCTTTCTCGGTCCAGACGCCACTGGTGCGACCCCCGGAGATGTCGAGCATACGTGCCGCGCAATTCTCGATGATCGTCACGCCTTCGCGGGCCGCCAGGCGCGCAAGCGCGGGCACGGCGACCCAAGGTTCGGCGCGCATGTCCGACGGGGTGATCATTGCGCCTTTGAACGGTAGCGCCATGGCCGGGATCAGGCTTGCCAACTCACCTTGGTCGAGGAGACGCGTGTCGACGCCATGAGCCTGGGCGATCGTCAGGAATTTCGCGAAACCGGCCATCTCCTTGTCCGTCCGCGCAAGATAGGTGACGCCCGTCTGCTTCAGTCCTATGTCCTCGCCACACTCCTGCGC
>NZ_RZPH01000166.1:0-8428 GCF_004022825.1 Mesorhizobium sp. M7A.F.Ca.CA.004.04.2.1 | reverse complement strand
GTGTGCAGGAGCGGCCGCAGTTCGGCGTCGATGGAGAAATAGTTCGTCGTTTTCCAGAAATAGATGTTCGACCAGAAGGTCGAGGCGGCGATCACGCTGAGGCTGAATTCGTGGAGATCCGAAGGCAGAAGGATGAACCAGGCGGCAATGCTCGCGAGCAGGATGACGAAGGTCAGCGCCGGCAGGATGCGCCGTGCGCGGCGCCAGTAGAAGCGGCCGATCGAGAATTGGCCCCGCTCAAGATCATCGAGCAGGCTGCCGCTGATCAGATAGCCCGATATGACGAAGAAGATGTCGACACCGGTGAAGCCGCCGGGAATGGCGGACACGCCGAAATGGAAGAGCACGACAGGCAGCACCGCAACGGCCCGCAGACCGTCGATGTCGCGCCGGTAGTTCATCCGGCCGGCCCGCGCGCGACCACCAGGATCCGTGCGGCCGCACCCGACACGCTCATGCGGCGATGTCGTCGATCGTGCTGAAAATCCCGGCTCGTCGATCTCACAGGCTTACCCTCAGGCAGCAATTTTGCTGCGCTGCAACATGGGTGTCAAGGCATATATTGCTGTCGCGAAATTCGCCAGGAACGCACCGGGATCAGGCGCCGGGCAGATAGATTACCGCGTAGTCGTCCGAATAGGCCCGTTTCCAGCCCAACTGGTCGAAGAAGGGAATGCGGCTGTCGTCGGCCGATAGCAGCGCCCAATCTATTGCGTATTTCTTCAGGCGGGCTTCGAGGAGCGGCTTGCCGTCGCCGCGTCCGGTGTCGTTATCGCTCTTTGTGAAACCGCCGAGGAACAGCTGGTCCGTCCGTCCGTCGATATAGGTCTTGAACCCGTGGAAAATCAGCGTGCCGCCGAAATTGTAGGAATTCAGCACGTTGCCGGATAGATGATGGCTTTGCGCGAATGCCAGCGCCCCGCTGGCCGATGTCTTCGGACTTGGCGCTACCTGATAGACGCTGCCGAGCACAGCGACCCCGCCAATCAGCAGAACGGCTGCCGTGCCGCAAATGGCGTAGAACCGTCTGGCTAAGAATCTCTCCAGCCCGTCGCGCTTTTCGGCCAGCCACGCGGTGGCTGAAAGCGAGGGATATTGCTGTGCGACCTCGGCCGCCATCACCAGCGGAATCAGCAGGAAGAACAGGTACATGAAGCGCACATGGGCGAGATAGACATGCAAGGTGAAGACGACGAACAACGCCTTGGCCCAGCCAATTCGCAATCGGGACACTAATAGCCCGAAAAGCGCCAGCAGCATCACCGCTTCCTGGACGGGACTGTCCGGCGGATTGAACGGTTTCCATTCCATGATCAGCGACACTGCCTCGTTGCCGTAAGCCACGGCGAGCGTCGCCAGGATGGCCTGGACGCCGTACGGGTGGATCAGGCTGACCAGCGGGCAAAGCAGGCCGAACGCGATCCACTTCGCCAGCAGGGCCGGTTTTGACAGGCCCGTGCGCGCCAGCAGATCGAGACCGGCGAAAGCCGCGATGACGAAGCTCAAGGTGAAGGTGGCGTGCAGGTTCGCCCATAATACGACCAGCACAAGCAGCCACCAGGGCGGCGCCCGTTCTTCCCTCGCCGCACCGAACAGCACCGCCGTCCAGATGACGATGATCGGGAAGGTGAAGACATGCGGACGCGCCGTGAAGATCGGGTTGATCAGGAACACCGCCGCGAAGGCCAGTGTAATCGCCAGGATCGGTTTCAGCCATGCGCTGAGAAACCACCCCATGAGGAAAACCGTCAGGGAGATCGAGGCGATGATCGCGGTGACGACCACGTTCCAGCCGCCCGCCCGGTAGGCAAGAGCCAGCAGGACCTGCCCCAGCCATTCCTTGGCAATCCAGGGCTGGCCGGCAAACGTGTAGGAGTAAGGATCGACCGTCGGAAATGTCCGGTTTGTCAGGAAATCGAGACCGACTTTCACTTGCCACCAGCTGTCGGGATCCTGCAGGGTGGCGCCTGCCTGGGCAGCCAACGCACCCGCCATCGCCAAGGCCGCGAGCAGGCAGAAGATCAGCCTGTTCCGCTCGTTGTATGTCGCGGCCGCCACACTGGCCTGAGCGTCGTTCATGATGCGCCGCCTCTGATCGGTTCCGGTGACAGTTGGGTTCAAGGTGTTGGACTGGCGGGCTGCCGCCGAGGCTTGTCGGCCACCCGAACTGTGCGGTCGGTGCTGTCGTCCCCACGTCCCACAAACACGAAGCGGGCCGAGCCAAGATAGAAAACCACCGAATAGACGCAGATTCCCGCGAGGTGGACCAGCGGGTTTTCGACGATGCCTGCCGAACGGGCGGCGATCACGACGGCCAGATTGATGCTGTAGGCGACCAGAAAGACACCCCCGTAGCGCAGCGCGGTTCCGGGCTGGAAGCCGTCGACTCTGCTGAAGGTCCATTGGCGGTTGAGGAAGAAGCCGAGGACAAGGCCGGCGGCATAACCCGTGGCGTTGGCAAGGATGTCGCCCAGACCAAGCGCAAGCCCGGCCAGGATGACCGCGTATCCCAGCGCCGTGTTCAACAGACCGACGGCGCCAAATCGCAGCATCCTCGGGAAGTCAAACGGCAGGCTTGACCACATGCGCAAAATATTGGGCTCCGACAGGTACCTTGGTGAGGAAGCGCTCGAACGGCCTCAGTCTCGCAAGCATCCGAGGAAAGAAAATCCGGTAGACGATCCTCGTATTGGCAAGGCCCGCCTCGGCCATGCGCCCGCGCATCTCGCGCGAATTTATCAAAACCGCGTTTTCGTCGAAGGCACAGTTTCTCACCGCGTGCGTGGTCAGCGGGTTCCAGGGATTGTGTTCGAAGACGAAGAAGCTGCCGCCATCGGCCAGCACCCTGCCGATCTCGGCGAACAGCCCGATCTGCAGGTTCTCGGGAATATGGTGGAAGACGCAGGCCGCGAAGGCCAGGTCGAAGCTGCCGTCGGCAAAGGGAATTGTCTTGCCGTCGAAATGCGTGAAGGCGGCCTGGCCGGGAAAGCGCTTGCTGGCGATGTCGAGCGATTCCCGCGAAGGATCGAGCAAGGTGATCTCCGCGTCGGGAAACGCGTTGCGCATATGGCCTAGCGAATTGCCGACGCCGGCGCCGAAATCCAGTATTCGTCGCGGTTTGACACCGGCCCGCCGCAGCGTCGCGGCGACGTCGTCGATCTTGTACCTGGCGAAGAAATCCGGGTTTTCGCCGCTCAGCCTTATGCTTGCGGCATGCTGCTCCTGATATTCCCGCGCAAACCGGTCGAACTCCGCCTCAAGCACGTGCGGCCCTCTTTGCCATCTCCTGCAGGCGATGGACCGGCAATTCGCCGCCCTCCACTGCCTGGCTGCGCGAAACGATCTCGTTGACGAAGTAGAGCGGCCGCCGCTTTGTCTCCATGTACATGCGCCCGAGATACTCGCCGAAGATCCCGAGCACCATAAGCTGGACGCTGCCGAGGATCAGCACGATCGCGGCAAGGCTGGTCCAGCCGGGCAACACGTTCCCGACCGACCATTCGAGCAGCGTGTAGCCGAGCACGACCAGGCCCAGAAGCCCGAACATCATTCCGAGCAGCGAGGCGAACCGCAAAGGGACGATGGAGAAGCTGGTCATCGCGTCGACCGCCAGAAGAAGCATTTTCTTCAGCGGATAATGGGTGGTTCCGGCAAAGCGGCGGTGCCGCTCATAGGGAAAGGCCACCTGTTTCAGCCCGATCCAGCTCACCATGCCGCGAATGAACCTGTAACGCTCTGGCATCGCGTTCAGATGGTCGAGCGCGCGACGGTTCATCAGCCGGAAATCTCCGGTATTGGGGGCTATGTCGACGTCGACCATCCGGCGCAGCAAGCGATAGAACATGGACGCGGAGGCGAGCTTGAACCAGCTTTCGCCATCGCGCGTCAGCCTCTGGCCGTAGACCACATCGAAGCCTTCGTTCATCTTCGTCATCATCGCGCCGAGCAGTTCAGGCGGATCCTGCAGGTCGGCATCGAGAATGAGAATGCGCTGGCCGCGACAGAATTCGAGCCCGGCGCTCAACGCGATCTGATGGCCGTAATTGCGGGCAAGGTCGATGGCGACGACATGGTCGTCCTTTTCAGCCAGCTGGAGAATGGCTTCGCGCGTGCCGTCGGTCGCGCCATCGATGACAAGGACGATCTCGTAGGAAGGGCCTTGTTCAAGGCATGCGGCCGTTACCCGCCGATGCAGTTCGGCCACGCCATCCAGCTCGTTGTAGCATGGGATGACCACCGACAGCATGACGCCGCGTCGCGCGGTGTTTCTCTCCGTCTCCACCAAAGCCTTGCTCCCGCTATCCGATTGGGAATAGCGGCAATTGGTTAGAAAACAGATAAGCCAGCGGGATCGCTGCGGCAGTAGCCGGCAGTCTGCCATGCGCCTGGGCTCGGCTTGCGGCCACACTATGCTCGGTGTCTCGCTATCCCGCAGAACTCCCGGCTTGAAGCGGACAAGCCAAGTGCGTATGTCTGGCTGACGCCCTCTAGCCAGGGTACCTCAATCTGGAGACGGGCCTTGTCCGCATTGACGCGCTTTCTTGGCGACTCGCCGCTCAAGGTGATCCTGAAACTGCTGGTGGTGTCTTTCCTCGTCGGCCTGGTCATGAACGCCTTCGGCTGGTCGCCGATGGATGTGCTCTACGGCATCCGCAAATTCTTCATGGACCTGTGGAATCTTGGCTTCCACGCCATCGACCGTTTCCTCGGCTATATCCTGCTGGGCGCGGCTATCGTCGTGCCGGCGTTCATCCTGTTGAGGCTCGCCAACTACCGGAAGTAGAGCATGATCCCGAACCGCAGGTCCGCGTCAGCGAACCCTGGCACCCGGTTTTTGGACAAGATCGTACTATCGGGCGTGGCCCGCGGCCACCTCGAACAGGATGGCGTGGCGCGCGGCAAGCGTGGGCACGTCAGTTGAATAGCCACCCCCGATGACGCCGCAGACCGGAACGCCCCGCGTGCGAAAGTGGCTGATCACCATGTCGTCGCGGGCGCGCAGGCCGTCATCCGATAGCGACAGCCTGCCAAGCCGGTCCTCAGCATGGACGTCGACGCCGGCATTGTAGAACACGATGTCCCAATGGGCTTGGGCGGAGAGCTCCGGCAGGATGGCGGCGAGCCTCTTCATGTAAGCGGCGTCACCCGTGCCGTCGGGCAGCGCGACATCGAGGTCGGAGGCGATCTTGCGCACGGGGTAGTTGCGGTCGCCATGCATGGAAAAGGTGAACACGCGCGGATCATCAGCGAGAATATCCGCCGTGCCGTCACCCTGATGCACGTCGAGGTCGACGATCAGGATGTTTTGTGCCGCGCCTTCGGCGAGCAGCACCAGCGCGGCGACGGCGACATCGTTGAAGGTGCAGAAGCCCGCTCCTTGCGCGCGCCGCGCATGATGGCTGCCGCCGGCGGTGTTGCAGGCAATGCCGTGGCGCAAGGCCAGCCGCGCCGCCAGCACGGTGCCGCCGGTGGCAAGCTGCGCGCGCAGCGAGACGCGGGGTCCGATCGGAAAACCGATCTCGCGCTCGATCTTCTCGGGCACGCGGCAGTTGACGACCTGGTCGACATAATTCGCCGCATGGGCAAGCTCCAGCCATGACACCGGTGCCGGTTCGGCGGTGCTGAGCGCGTCGGGGCCGGCGAGGCCACGTGAACGCAGCGCCTCCATCAGCAGTGGATATTTGCTCATCGGAAAGCGATGGTTGGTGGCGAAGCCGGCATCGTAGTCGGGATTATGGACGATCTGCAGGGGCATGAACTGGATCCGGCGGCTCGCGCCAGGCCGGGGATTTCGGTTGGCCGTCACGGGAAGAGTGATTGCGCGGTGGCTGGAAAATGGGGCACATCGGCAGTTCGATCAAGCCGCAATCAGCAAGGCAGCAATCCTTGGACCAGGGTGCAACCCCAGCCGACGCCAGATCCCCAATCAACCCCGGATCATTTGTCGTCACCAATCGTTCCGTGCTCGCCATCGCCGTGCCGATGACGCTTGCCTATCTGACGACGCCGATGCTCGGCCTGGTCGACACGGCTGTCATCGGCCAGTTCGGCGATGCCGCCTTGCTTGGCGGCCTGGCGGCCGGCGCATTGATCTTCGACGTCGTCTTCACCTCTTTCAATTTCCTGCGCTCGGGCACCACCGGGCTTGTCGCACAGGCGTTTGGGCGCGGCGACGCCCTGGAGGAACAGGCGGTGTTCTGGCGCGCCGTGCTGATCGCGGTTATCGCCGGCATCGTGCTCGCTGCCCTTGCGCCGCTGGTCGCCATCGCCGGGCAAAAGTTCATGGGCGCCGAACCGCGCGTCAGCGAGGCGATGGGCGTCTACATCAGGATCAGGCTGCTCGCGGCGCCGTTCTCGCTGATCAACTACGCCATCCTCGGCTATGTGCTGGGGCGCGGCGAGGGCGGGCTTGGGCTGATGCTGCAATTGGTGCTGAACGGCATCAACATCGCGCTCTGCTTCGTGCTTGGGTTGGAACTTGGCTGGGGTGTCGCCGGCGTTGCCTGGGCGACCGTCACCGGTGAGTTCCTGGCCATGCTGCTCGGCCTGGCGATCGTTATCCGCCGGTTCCGGGCCGCCCCATCCTTGCCGCGCCACCGCCTGCTCGACATGGCCGCCTTCCTGCGCATGATGTCGCTCAACCGCGACATCATGATCCGCTCGTTCTCGCTGCTCGCCGCCTTCGCATTGTTCACCCGCCAGGGCGCGCAGTTCGGCACGGTGACGCTGGCCGCCAACGCCGTGCTGATGAACTTCTTCCTCGTCGCCGGCTATTTCCTCGACGGCTTTGCCACCGCCGCCGAACAGCTGGCGGGCCGTGCCGTCGGCGCACGTGCCGCCGCACCGTTCCGCCAGGCCGTGCGGCTGACGCTGTTTTGGGGTTTCGGACTGGCGGGAGCCGCGACGCTGGTAATGCTGTCTGGTGGCGCCAATCTGGTCGCTCTCGTGACGACATCGGAGGAAGTCCGTTCGGTGGCCGACATCTACCTGCCATGGGCGGCATTCACGGCGCTGAGCGGTGTGCTGGCGTTCCAGATGGATGGCGTCTTCATCGGCGCGACCTGGTCCCGCGACATGCGCAACATGATGCTGCTGTCGTTCCTGGTTTTCGCGACCGCGCTGCTGACCCTTGCGCCCGCCTTCGGCAACAATGGACTTTGGGCGGCGCTGCACGTCTTCCTGCTGGTGCGAGGCTTCAGCCTGCTGACGATCCTGCGGCTCAGGGTGCGGACGGCGTTTTAGACGGTGCCCTCCGGGAGGCCCTGCGCCGTCCAGGCAGCGAACGGCACCTGTTCGCGATAGGAATTTTTTCTTGACTCGGTGATCTCAGCTATGGTACATTTTTGGCCATGGTGCTGATTTGCGCCAGTGACCCGCCGCACAGGCGGGTTTTTCGTTTGATGCTCCGTCAGCCAATGCGCCGGCGAGGCTCCGAAGCAACCCGTTAAACCGAGTTCGTTGCCCTGCTGTGCGGTCGGATGCACTTGCACTTCCAGTCGATTTCCAACAGACTTGATGCACCAATTGTTCCAGGGCGAGCTTATGCGAAGCTACCTGCCATATGTCTTGGGCGCGGCGCTGGGATTGCTCGCTGCGTTCATTCTCTCCGCGGTTTCTGGCATCGGCGGCACCGCGCAATTGCTTCTCTTCGGCGTGTTGCCTGCCATCGGCGGCGCCATTTGCGAGCGGGCCGTCAGTCGCAATCTACGCTCCTGAGAGCAGGCTCAGAGTTGCCTGGACGCCCAGAAGTCGAGGCGGCTGCCGCGCAACTCGCAAATCGACTTCAGCCGTTCCTTTTCGACGAAACGGACCATTCCGGAAAGGATACGGCCCGGCAGTGAAGGCCCGGCATAGATCATGCCGGTGTAGAGCTGGACCAGATCAGCACCCGCACGGATCTTGTCCAGCGCCGTATCGGCGGAATCGACGCCGCCGACGCCGATGATGGCGCGGTCCGGTCCGAGCAGTTTGCGCATCTTCGCCAGCACGATGGTCGAACGCTCGAACAGCGGCTTTCCGGAGAGCCCGCCGGTCTCGCGCGCGGTGTCGCCGCTGCGCAATGACGGTCGGGAGATGGTGGTGTTGGAGACGATGACGCCGTCCACCTGCTTTTCGGTGACCTCGGCGGCGATGTCCTCCAGCTCTGCCTCGACCAGGTCCGGCGCGATCTTCAGGAACACCGGCGGCTGCGCCGTTGCCGCGGCGCGCGCGGCCATGACACGCGACAAGAGTTCGCCAAGCTGCTCGCGCGCCTGCATGTTGCGCAGGCCCGGCGTGTTGGGCGAGGAGATGTTGACGGTGAGATAGCTGGCGTATTGCGCAAACCGGGCGACACCGCGCTCATAGTCGCCGATGCGGTCGCTGCTGTCCTTGTTGGCTCCGATGTTGACACCGACGATGCCGGAGCGCCCCTTGCGTGCGGCAAGGC
>NZ_RZPH01001670.1:0-622 GCF_004022825.1 Mesorhizobium sp. M7A.F.Ca.CA.004.04.2.1 | reverse complement strand
GGATGGAATCGCAACGGAATTTTAGATCCAAAGGAGTTGAACAAATGGACGCAGAAGCAGCAAAGTACATCGGCGCCGGCATCGCTTGCCTGGGCATGGGTGGTGCGGGCATTGGCCTCGGCAACATCTTCGGCAGCTACCTCGCGGGCGCACTGCGCAACCCGTCGGCTGCCGATGGCCAGTTCGGCCGCCTGATCTTCGGTTTCGCCGTGACCGAAGCTCTGGGCATCTTCTCGCTTCTCATCGCGCTTCTGGCCCTGTTCGGCTGAGCACTCGGGAAGATTGGACAGGCCGGCCGCGCGAGCGGCGGGCCTGAATTTCGGGGATAGTCCATGTTCGTGACATCTGCCTTTGCGCAAGAGTCCGCGCCATCAGCCGATACCAGCCACGCTGCTACGGAAGGCGACACGCATTCCAGCACCGGTGTGCCTGCTGAAGCGCATGGCACGTTTCCGCCATTCGATCCGGCGACGTTCCCGTCGCAGCTTCTGTGGCTGGCGATCACCTTCGGGCTGTTCTATCTCTTCCTGAAGCGGGTTGTGATGCCGCGCGTCGGCGGCATCATCGATGTCCGCAACGATCGCATCACGCAGGATCTCGATCAGGCGGCCAAGTTGAAGGG
>NZ_RZPH01001669.1:0-622 GCF_004022825.1 Mesorhizobium sp. M7A.F.Ca.CA.004.04.2.1 | reverse complement strand
GCCTGGATGAGGCATACCTTCTCTACGTCCACAGCCTCCTGAGCAGTAGCCTTCCCTTCGAAGAGCGTCTGGCCACGGCGTCGAGGTTCTATGTCGACGCGCTTGAGTTCCATGCGGCGGAGACGCCGGAGCGGCAATCGGCGATCCACTATTCCTTCGGGAATGCCCTGCGAATCTCCGGCGCGATGTCGAGGGCTGTCCGGCAGTACAACTTGGCCCGCCGGAAGTATCCCGACTACCTTAGACGAGGCTATTTCCTGGCAGAACTGGCTGCTGCTCTTTTTTTTCGCGGCCGTCACCGAATGGCAGCTACTCTTTACGACCATGCGTATGAGGCTGACGCGAAACCGCAGGTCGCGATCTGCGCGGGTGACGCGCATTTGTTC
This sequence comes from Mesorhizobium sp. M7A.F.Ca.CA.004.04.2.1, assembly GCF_004022825.1. Lineage (NCBI taxonomy): Bacteria > Pseudomonadati > Pseudomonadota > Alphaproteobacteria > Hyphomicrobiales > Phyllobacteriaceae > Mesorhizobium > Mesorhizobium sp. M7A.F.Ca.CA.004.04.2.1. The sequence goes on along the minus strand of NZ_RZPH01001669.1, from coordinate 236 downwards.
TGCGGGCACTTCGCCGAGGCGCATCGATGTTACGATGCCGCAACCAATTCTGACGACATTTGCGAAAGCAGCGAAGCTGCGCTGAAGGATTGGATGGCCACTTGGGTGGAACAGTTTTCTTACCGTAACTACCTCACTTACAGTCCCCATATCTGGATGTCGGTCCTTGAGCAGAGCGTCGAGGCAGAGCGGCGCGACCATGCGATAGGGGCCTGCCTGATGTTGTGTTACTTGAC
>NZ_RZPH01001668.1:0-623 GCF_004022825.1 Mesorhizobium sp. M7A.F.Ca.CA.004.04.2.1 | reverse complement strand
CACTCGCACTCGCCGGAAGACCGCGACGATCTCCTCGCGGCTGCATTCGATGGCGCCGAGCCGCACCGCACGGTCGCGCTCGAAGCCGGTTATGTCATAATGCGGCGCCGATGTCTTGGGCGGCCCCTGGTAGGATGAGCGCTTGACGCCGAGCCGGGCGGCAAAGCGATGCAACTCGTCGGTGTCGTCGGCCAACAGATGGCACCAGCGATGGCCGGCCCAGTTCCAGATCGCTGCGTCGACATAGACCGCCATGAAGCTTGCTGTTTGCCTTCCATCCTCCACCACAGCGGGCCACGTGGCCCGTCAGGATGTCAGGGACGATAGAATGGATTCGGATAGAAAATGAAGCCGCCATTGGCCGCAAGCTCGGCCACAATGTTGGTGACCGTATCCTGCATGCGACGGTGCAGTTCGGCAACCGCATCGTCGATCGAGCCCGCATGCTCATGCAAGCCCAGTGCCTCCGGCACCCGGATGTGGGCGCAACGCGGCCCGGCCGGCTGCGGAATGAACCGGTTTATCGTGTCGCGCAGCCCGCCTCGACAATAGTCGTTGCGGATCCGCTTCAGATGTTCGGCGATCTGCTCTTGGGTGATGCGCGGATTGGCGCAGGCCCAGGG
>NZ_RZPH01001667.1:0-623 GCF_004022825.1 Mesorhizobium sp. M7A.F.Ca.CA.004.04.2.1 | reverse complement strand
GGTCAGCCAACTGCGCCTGCGCCTGGGCAAGGCCGGCCTGCGCCTGCGCCACCGCGATCTTGGCATCGGCACTTTCCAGCGTCACCACGGTCGTGCCAGGCACCACACGGTCGCCGCGCTTCACCGTGACGGTCTCGACCTGCGCCACCTCGATCGGTGCCAGCAGCACATAGTCGCCTTCGACATAGCCGACGGCCAGCGGGGCAGCCGGGGCACAGGCCGAGAAGAGCTGCGCGGCGAGCGGCAGCGAACACAGAAAGCTCATGGTCTTTGCCCCTTCATGCTTTGCTCTTTTTGGAAGCCAATATGGCCTTGAGATTACCCGATGTGACCGTCACCACCTTGGCCGCCTCGGCGGCGCCGATGTCTTTCCAGCCCATGCGGCGCATCACCGCCTCGCGGCCGATGCGGAAATAGATGACCTGGCCAATCAGCGTGAACACGGTGAGCCTTGTGGCCTCGCTTTCGGCGGGCTCGCCGGTCGCCTGTTCCCAGAGCTGGCACAGCCGGCGATGCGTCGGCTCGAAGACGCCGTCATAGATGCGGTCGAGGGCTGCCGTCGGATGCGAAAGCTCACGCAACACGAACTGCACGATCTCGCCGGCCTGCGGGCTGGCCACGAC
>NZ_RZPH01001666.1:0-625 GCF_004022825.1 Mesorhizobium sp. M7A.F.Ca.CA.004.04.2.1 | reverse complement strand
GGGCCAGCACAGGCCAAGCCGGCCGTCTTGGTTGCGTTCGGCCACGGCGAAGCGCGCCACCATCGAGAAGAAAACCGTCAGGAATTCACCGCTGCGGCTCCAGCCGCGATAGCCGAACGCCAGCATGGCGAGGAAAGAGAACAGCCAGTAGAGGCCGGCGGCCAAGGCCAGCCGCCCCGGATCGTCGGGCGCCGGATCGATGAGTTCGAACCAGGCGAAGGCGAAGAACAGGATGACAGCCGGCCAGCAGCCGACCCATCCGGGCAGGCGCCATGCTCCGTGATCCCTGGTCCCGAACAGGCGCGAGGCGAGACGCCATGCTCCATACCAGGGGTTGAGCCATGACCAGAGGTCGCCGAAGACACCCTGCAGCAGCGTGACGCCGGCCCACAACAGTGTCCAGATCACCAGTGGCAGAGGATTGGAAAGTGGGTCGCGGCTGCCGAAAAAGCCGGCGGCGATAAGAATTGCAAAGCCGGCGAAGGATAGCAGGCTGATGGCGGCGCGGGTGGCGTCGCTGAGGGCAAACAACGGCAGGCGCCGGCGCCAGAAACGATCGAGAAAATCCGCTGGCAGCAGCGCCAGGACGAGGAAACTGACGGCAACGGCGAAGGCGCCGCCGATC
>NZ_RZPH01001665.1:0-626 GCF_004022825.1 Mesorhizobium sp. M7A.F.Ca.CA.004.04.2.1 | reverse complement strand
CCTTCAGCGTGATGATCATTGTGTTTTCCGGGTCGGCGGCGAAAGCCGAGACCGACACAGCCACAAGACCGGCGAGCACGACAAGGAACGAGGCTAGCTTTTTCAGCTGCATGGTTTTCTCCGAAAACTTACTTCTTGAACTTGGCTGTGAGCGCACCGGCAACCGCCGCCGGCACGAAGGGGCGAATGTCGCCGCCCATCGAGGCAATCTGGCGAACAAGTGTGGCGGTAATGGTGCGTACCGAAGGACTGGCGGGCAGAAAAACCGTCTGCAGTTGGGGCGCCATGGTCTCGTTCATGCCGGCCATCTGCATCTCATAGTCGAGGTCGGTGCCGTCGCGCAGGCCGCGGATCATGATCGAGGCGCCCTGCTTCCTGGCGGCGTCGATGACCAGCCCGTCGAAGGCGACGACCTTGATGCGGGCACCGTCGCTGCCGAATTCCGTCTTCGTCGCCGTCTCGATCAGCTTCACCCGCTCCTCGAAGGAAAACAGCGGTTGCTTGCCCGGATGGATGCCGATCGCCGCATAAACGATATCCGCCACGGCCAGCGAGGCCTTCAGCACATCGAGATGGCCGTTGGTCAGCGGGTCGAAGGAGCCGGCATAGAGGGCGATGCGTTCAGT
>NZ_RZPH01001664.1:0-626 GCF_004022825.1 Mesorhizobium sp. M7A.F.Ca.CA.004.04.2.1 | reverse complement strand
AGAAATTCCTCGATGCCATTCTGGGCGAGTTGCGCAACGCCGGCTTCGTCCAGAGCCGCAAAGGCAAGGAAGGCGGCTATCGCCTCGCCCGGCCGGCCTCCGAAATCAAGATCGGCCATGTCGTGCGCGTGCTGGATGGGCCGCTGGCGCCGATCCCTTGCGCCAGCCGCACGCAGTATCAGCGCTGCGAGGATTGCGACGAGGCGACCTGCCAGGTCCGCCACATGATGCTGGAGGTGCGGCAGGCGATCGCCGAAGTGCTGGACAATCGCAGCCTTGCCGCCATGCGCGACGCCGACAATGACGATTTTCCGGTTGAGCTGACGTCGCAGATATAACCACCCACTGCAAGCTGACCGCGCTCAGACAGATGAAGGAGGGAGTTCTCCAAATCCCGGGTTGCAAACACCCGAAATCACAGGAGAACCCCATACAGTTTGGCCTACCCGTTCACATTTGACGCAGCCTCGAATACAGCGCGTGCGGACGTCGTACCCGCTACATGCTCCGTACCCGCCACACCGAGGTCCATCCATCCTGCATTCACGGCCTCGTACATTTCTTCGGCAGGTCCGCTGTGGCCCCTCGGGATGCCGAATTGTTCGAGCGCTTCCGCCCACCCTGCA
>NZ_RZPH01001663.1:0-628 GCF_004022825.1 Mesorhizobium sp. M7A.F.Ca.CA.004.04.2.1 | reverse complement strand
GGCCACGGCTGATCAACCAGAGCGCCAGCACCGTCATGGCGACGATGGCCGAGACGAAGATGTAGCTGGGCAGATCCTGGCTGAGATCGACGTGCAGCCCGCCAAGATCGAACTCGATCGGCGGGATGCCGATCAGGCCGCTGTCGCCGCCGGTGACCGAGCTCCAGGAGACCGCGGCCTGCTGGCAGATGACGCCCATGGCCAGCGTGACGATGGGGAAATAGCTGCCACGGATGCCGCCGAAGAACAGGAAGTAGCCGATGATGGCGGCGACGAAGGCCGCACCCGCCACCGCACCCATGATGCCGAGTAAGCTTCCAAAGGGGATGGCATCATTGAGTGTGACCAGCGCCATGATGTAGCCGCCGATGCCGAAAAAGGCGGCGTGGCCGAAACACAGGATTCCGGTGCGGCCCCAGAAGAAGTCGAGGCTCGCCGCGAACAGGCCGAAGATCAGCGCGTCGCGGATCACCGTCAGCTGATAGCCGCCGGCAAAGAGCGGATAGACGACCGCGAGCGCCACGCAGATGGCGAAGATCAGCAGCCAGTTGCGGTCGCGGGCGATCATCGCGACGCTCCGTTGAACAGGCCGTTGGGCCGCAGCCGGACAGCGACGATGGCCGCCAGC
>NZ_RZPH01001662.1:0-630 GCF_004022825.1 Mesorhizobium sp. M7A.F.Ca.CA.004.04.2.1 | reverse complement strand
CGCTGATATCGGTCCGGAGCGTCGGAGGCGGGGCGGCGAACCCGGCCTGGACGGCAATCCGGCGACGCAGGCTCGGCGTCGGTTTCCTGCCCGCGCTTTCCGACGAGGCCGCCGCCGGCACGGCGCGGCTGGCGCTGATGGGTGCAAGCCGGGCAGGACTCCTATGAGCGCCAAAACGATCGAACGTCTCGACGGCATCGGGCCGCTGGCGGAGCGCTACGACGTGTTCCTGCTCGACCAGTTCGGCGTGCTGCATGACGGCACACGGCCCTATCAAGGCGCGGTGGCAGCGCTGTCGGCGCTGAAGCGCGCCGGCAAGACCGTGGTGCTGGTTTCGAACTCCGGCAGGCGGGCACGACCCAATGAAAGCCGGCTCATGAAACTCGGCTTCGAAGCGGGAAGCTGGGATCATTTCGTTTCTTCCGGCGAGGTGGCGTGGCGATCCTTCAGGCAGATGGCGATTTCGGGGAAGCTGCGCCCAGGGACAAAATGTCTGCTGATCAGCCGTGAAGCTGACCGCTCCGCGATCGAGGGCCTGCCTTTTGTGCTGACCGGGTCCGGCGATGAGGCCGAACTGGTGCTGATCGCGGCCAGCGAGGGCCAACGGTCGTCAGCATGACGATGTCGGGA
>NZ_RZPH01001661.1:0-630 GCF_004022825.1 Mesorhizobium sp. M7A.F.Ca.CA.004.04.2.1 | reverse complement strand
GACTATGACAGCCTGCGCCAGATCAACCCGCGCCTCGTCTATTGCTCGATCACCGGCTTCGGTCAGGACGGACCCTATGCGCCGCGCGCCGGCTACGACTTCATCATCCAGGCCATGGCCGGCATGATGTCGATCACCGGCGAGGTCGGCCGCGAGCCGCAAAAAGCGGGCGTCGCCATCTCCGACATCTTCACCGGCCTTTATTCGGTCATCGCCATCCAGGCAGCATTGCGCCATGCCGAGCAGACCGGCGAAGGCCAGCACGTCGACATGGCGCTTTTCGACACCCAGATCTCGGCGCTCGGCAACCAGAATTTGAACTATCTCGTCTCCGGCCAATCGCCGGTGCAGATGGGCAATGCGCATATGAACATCGCCCCGTATGAGGTGGTGCCGGTCCGGGACGGGCACATCATCCTGGCGGTCGGCAATGACGGCCAGTTCGCCAAATTCTGCGCCGCTGTCGGACTGGACGACCTGCCTGCCAATCCCGACTTCGCCACCAATCCCGCCCGGGTCGCCAACCGGGTCAAGTTGCGCGAGCGCATGATCGAGGCGCTGAAGATTTTTGACCGCGATCCGCTGCTGGCCAAGCTGGAAGCGGCCGGCGTGCCGGCGAGCCCGATCAAA
>NZ_RZPH01000165.1:0-8441 GCF_004022825.1 Mesorhizobium sp. M7A.F.Ca.CA.004.04.2.1 | reverse complement strand
ATCTGGGACAATCCCGGCGGCGGTGTGCCCGGCGACGGCACCTTCGTGCTGCGCCAGATGCTGGCGCGTGGCCTGGACAGGTTCGCCGTGGCGACGATCTGGGATCCGATCGCGGTCACCTTCTGCCTGGCGGCGGGCGAAGGCGCGGTCATCGATCTGCGCTTCGGCGGCAAGGCCGGGCCGCAGGCAGGCGAGCCGATCGACGCGCGCGTGCGCGTGCTGAAAGCGGTTGCGGAGGGCTGGCAGAGTTTCGGGCCAAGCCGGGTGACGCTGGGGCCGACGGCGCTGGTCCGCCTCGAAGGCACCGAGGTCGACATCATTCTCAACACCAACCGCACACAGACCTTCGAGCCGGATATCTTTTCCAACATCGGCGTCGATCCGATGGCCAAGGACATGCTGCTGATCAAGTCGACCAACCATTTCTACGCCGGCTTCGAGCCGATCGCCGCCGAGATCATCTATGTCTCGGCGCCGAGTTCGTATCCCAGCAATCCGGCGGTGACCGATTACAAGAAGCTGACAAGGCCGGTGTGGCCAAGGGTTGCGGATCCTTGGAAGGATGCAGGCAATCTCCCCCCTTGAGGGGGAGATGTCGCTGAAGCCGACAGAGGGGGTCGCCTGACGTAATGCGCCAACCTTCTTCTGCCGCAGCAGGCCGAGCCCGGTCGAACCGACCCCCTCTGGCCGCTTCGCGGCCATCTCCCCCTCGAGGGGGGAGATTATCCGGTGCTACACCAATCCCCGCTTCACCATCATCGCTTCGGGCGACGGCATCTTGCCGCGAAATGCGGTGTAGAGTTCTTCCGGATCCTTCGAACCGCCGGCGGCGTAGATGTTCTTGCGCAGCCGTTCGGCGAGCGCCGGGTTGAAGGGGTCGCCGGTCTCCTCGAAGGCGGCGAAAGCGTCCGCATCGAGCACTTCCGACCACATGTAGGAATAATAGCCGGCCGAATAGCCGTCGCCGGAGAAGACGTGGCCGAAATGCGGGGTGCGGTGACGCATGGCTATGGTGTCCGGCATGTGCAGCTCTGCAAGCGTTTCGGTTTCGAAACGAAGTGGTGCTTCAGGCGCATCCGGCCGTGCGTGATAAGCCATGTCCATCAGCGCGGATGCGGTGAACTCTACTGTTGCAAAGCCAGCGCCAAAAGTCCGCGCGGCCAGCATCTTGTCGAGCAGCGCCTTGGGCATCGGCTTGCCGGTCTTCACATGCAGCGCGTGTCTTTCCAGCACCGCCGGCACGGTCAGCCAATGTTCGTAGAGCTGCGAGGGCAGTTCGACGAAATCGCGGCTGACCGAGGTGCCCGAAACCGAGGGCCAGGTGACATCGGTCAGCATGCCGTGCAAAGCATGACCGAATTCGTGGAACAGCGTTTTCGCCTCGTCGACCGACAGCAGCGCGGGCTCGCCGGCCGGCGGCTTGGCGAAGTTCATGATGTTGTAGATCACCGGGCTCGCACCGTGGCCGAGCCTGTAGCCGGACTGCAGCGCGCTCATCCAGGCGCCGGAGCGCTTCGAGGGCCGGGCGAAATAATCGGCGAGGAACAGGCCGCGCTCGCTGCCATCGGCATTTTTCACCACGAAGACGCGGGCGTCGGGGTGCCAGGCAGCGATGCCCTTCTTCTCCTCGAAGGTGATGCCGAACAGCCGTGTCGCCACATCGAAGCAAGCGTCGATGATGCGGTCGAGCTGCAAATAGGGCTTCAGCTCCGCCTCGTCGAAGGCGAATTTTTCCGCACGCAGTTTCTCCTGGTAGAAGCGCCAGTCCCAGGCGGCGAATTTTTCGTTGCTGCCGGCCTCCGTCGCCAACCGTTGCAATTCGATCTGGTCGCTTGCTGCCTTCTCAAGCGCCTTTTCCCACACCGGGTCGAGCAGCGCGTGCACGGCCTTCGGTGTCTTGGCCATGGTGTCATCGAGCTTCAGCGCGGCGAAGGAGGCGTAGCCGAGCAGCTTTGCCTTCTCGGCGCGCAGGCGCAGCATGTCGCGCACCACGTTCGTGTTGTCGGTGGCGCCGCCATTCTGGCCGCGCATGGTGAAGGCGCGGAAGGCGATCTCGCGCAGATCGCGGCGCTCGGAGAAGGTCGAGAACGGCTCGTAGATCGAGCGCGACAGGGTGACGGCGTAGCGGCCCTTCTGGCCGCGTATCTCGGCGGCTTCGGCCATCGAGCTTTTCACGAAGTCCGGCAGGCCGGCAAGGTCGGCCTCATCGAGGAACAGTGCCCAGTCGCTCTCGTCGGCCAGCACATTCTGGCCGAAGCTGGTACCGAGCGAGGACAATTCCTCGCTGATCTTGGCCAGCCGCTTCTTGCCGTCGGCATCGAGTTTGGCGCCGGAGCGGACAAAACCCTTCCAGGTCTTTTCCAGGACCCGCAGGGTCTCTGCGTCGAGCTTCAGGCTCTCGCGGCGCTGGTAGAGATCGTCGATGCGGGCAAACAGCCGCTCATTCATCGAAATCGCCGAGAAATGCCTGGACATTTTCGGCGAGATGTCGCGCTCCAGCGCTTGGATCGTCTCGTTGGTGTAGGCGCCGGCGCGGCACCAGAAGATCGACGAGACGCGATCGAGCGCTTCGCCGCCGAGTTCCAGCGCGGCAAGCGTGTTCTCGATGGTCGGCGCATCCTTGTTGCCGGCGATCGCCTCGATCTCGGCCTCGTGCGCCTTCAGCGCCGCGTCGAAGACCGGGGAAAAGTCGCCATCGCCAATGCGCGTGAAATCGGGCAGGCCGAGCGGCCCTTGCCACGCGGTCAGCGGATGGGCGGCGAGGTCGACGGCTTTCGTGGAAGGCATGGACAGTCTTTCGATCGTTGACGGGGAGAGGTTTGGTCGTCCCCGATGTAGGGCGAGGCCTCGCAAGGCGCAACGGCTCGGCCCTCAGGATGGCGTCAGAAGCCGTCGCACGTCTCGGCGATTGCCGCTTGCGAACTGGCGGTGATGCGGTCGTCGGTCACCGCGAAAGTCTCATGCATGAGCTTGTCATTGTTGGGAAAGTCGTAGCAGGCGACCACGGTGGTGACCCCGCCTTCGCTCTTTTCGATCCGATGCCGGATCGCTGCGCCCGCAACCGCACCTTTCCATTCGTCCATCGAGGCGATGAATTCCTGCTTGCTTTGCACGACGCCGAGGTCGTCCAGCTTGATGCGGACATCATCGGCGAGCAGGTCGGACAGTTCGGTGCGGTCGGCGACCAGCAGCGCCGAATACCAGCGGCTGATGAGGGCACGATCATCGGCGCGGGCGGCAATAATCGCTATCAGCAGCGCGGCCGCCGTCAAAGCGGCCGACCTGATGTTTACCACCTTGCGCGCCGCTGTGTTCATCCCAGCTCCGGCCGTTCGAAATCGCCGGTTTCCTTGTTCATCGTCCAGAGTTCGCCGGTCGAGATATCGAACCAGGCCCCATGCAGCGACAGTCGCCCCTTGCCCTCGAGAATCGAGACGCAGGGAAAGGTTCTGAGGTTGGCGATGGAATAGCGGATCGAGATGCGCTCCAGCGCGGTCTGGCGCTCCGACGCGGTCATGAAGGTGCTGGAGGAGACGGTTTCGGCCGCCGGCGCGATCAGGCTCATCCACTTGCCGATGAAGTCGCCCGGCGAAAGCGGCGCGGAATTGGTGTCGAGCGCTGCACGGATGCCGCCACAGCGGCCATGGCCCATGACGACGATGTTCTTGACCTTGAGGCTCTGCACGGCGAATTCAAGCGCCGCCGAGGTCGAATGGAACTCGCCATCGGGAGCATAGGGCGGCACCAGATTGCCGACATTGCGCAGCACGAAGAGTTCGCCGGGCCCGGCGTCGAAGATCGCCTCGGGCGCCGAACGCGAATCGCAGCACGCGACGATCATCGTCTCCGGCGCCTGGCCTTCGCGAGCGAGATCGCGATAGCGCCCGCTCTCTGTGAGATAGCGGCCATTCATGAAATTGCGGTAGCCGGCGAGAAGATGTTCAGGGAGATGGGACATGGGCGGCGTCTGGAGCCTTTCCGGGTTGGATGCGGCAGCTCGTTGCGGTCTAGAGAGGCTCTAGCGGCAAAAGCCGGTCGCGAGCAATGCAGAATTATGAGGGCTGGCTAGAAATGCCATGCATCGAGCGCAACCTTGGCCAACAGCGTTACGCCCAGATGGCGACAGGAATGCCAAAGCTGTCGCGGCCCGGCGGGTCGGGCAGCGGCCGTGCCTCACCGCTGGCGATGCGACCGGCGATCAGCGTCATCGCGGCCGCGTCGAGGAAATCGTCGGCGGCGGCGCCGCGCGGTGGCGGCTGGTCGAGAAAGGCCGTGTCATAGCCATGCCGGCAAAGCAGAGCCTTGCGTTCCGCCATGCCGGCCGGATTGATGCCGCCCTTGATCTTCTTCGGCAGTTGCATGGCCTGATCGCCGTTCAGGCGGCAGAAAGCGACTTCCGGATGCGATTCGAACACGCGGCCGCGCAGATCGGGTCGCGCGATCAGCAGGGCGTCGATCTCGCGGATCTTGGCAAAAATGCCGAACGCCTGGATCGAGACTCCGCGCGGCGGGTCGGATGTGGTCAGGGCCACCTCGCTTGCCCTGATGTGCGCGGCATACCAGGCTTCGATGGTGGTGAAATCATTGGTCTCCGCATAGAGCGTGGCACGGGAGGGGATCGAGAAGACGCTGGATTGGCGCGCCCCGAGCAGCGGCCGCACCAGCGCTTCGGGGCCGCGACCGCCCTTGCCCGAAAAGTCGGGTAGGCCGATCGGCATGTCGACAGCGATGACAGCGTCTTCGGGAAGGGATGCGAGCAGGGCAGTGAAGGTTGCAAAGACACCGACCGACGGTGCCATGCCAAAAGCGCACCGGACGGCGATCCAGCCGGCCTTGCAGCCGTCGACGCCGACAAGCACGGCCTCAGTCGACGTCACGCCCGGCGGCCCCGCCCCGGATGCGTGAGGTGGCGAAGCTGGACCATCGCCATCGGATGCGACAGGCTCTGCGCATCGGTTTCGAGCTGCAGTTCGTCGCCGCCGCGCTTGGCGGTGCGCGCCAGGATCTCGTAGACCGCCGCCGTCGTCGATTGCAGCGCCTTGACCGGCGGCTGGCCGGACAGGATACGTGCCAGATAGACGGCCGCCGTCAGATCGCCCAGGCCATTCGGCGGCTTGTCGATCAGGCGATGTTCGGCGAGCAGCGCCTGGCTGCTATCGAGCAGCAGATTGCCGGTGCCGCCCGTCATCATCGACGGCGCAGAGGTGACCAGCATGGTCGATGGTCCGGCGTGGAGCGCTGCCGCGATCGCCGATTTCAGGTCGGGCAACGCGGCGCCGGCCATCCATTCCAGTTCGTAGCGGTTGGGGGTGGCTATGTCGGCGATCGGCATCAGCCGGTCGCGCATGGCGATGGCTGTCGGCTCGGGCACGTAGAGGCCGCCCGAATCACCCATCACCGGATCGCAGATATAGACGGCGCCGGGTGTCCTTGCCTTCACCGCGGCGACCAGCGAGGCGACGGCCTCGGCCTGGCCGGCCTCGCCGAGATAGCCGGACAACACGGCGCCGACTTCACCCAGCCATGGCGCCCGCTCGAGATCGGCCATCAGCGCCTTGAACTGGTCGAGCGGCGGTACGATCCGTGTTGCCCGTCCATGGCCGGGATGCCAGGGCAGGATGACGGTCGGCACCGCCCAGACCGGGAACCCCAGGGTCTCCAGCGCAAACACGGCGGCACGGTTGCCGACCGAGCCGCGCGCGACATGGCTGGAAATGACGATGACCGCACGCGGCGCGTCGGTTTGTTCGGCGCTCATTGTCGTTTGATTCCTAACTGCCCCGGATGACGTAAAGCACGAGCCAGACCATCAGGCCCAGCGCCAGCAGCAGGCCCAGCGTGCGGCCAAAGCGGGTGCCCCAAACTTCGATCGGATCGGCGCGATCGGCATCGGCCGCGGTGACGTGATCGCGCATGCCTTTCGCGGCCCGCCCCGCAAACGAGTCGCCCGCCGGATTCGTCTCGTGCGCGATGCGCTCGAGGATACGGCGCGATTCCTTCTCGCTGTCCTGGCGCTCCGCCATGATGATGTCCCGTTTTGTGGACCTTATCGCGTTCGTACGGCCAATCACAGACCCTTGCAGCGGCATCGGGCATGGCAGGCGAGGGGCTGCCGGCCCGGGCGGTTTTCTTGCGCGCTGATTGTGGTAATGCTTCGCGTGCAACTTCTACCGAGGGACCCCATCATGTTTGCCCAGCGCCTTGCCTCGCCGTCCATTTTCCGCACGCTGCCCGCCTTCCTGATGATGGCGATCGTGCTGCCGCTGCTTGCCGGCTGCGGCTACAACACCATCCCCACAGCGGAAGAAAACGCCAGGGCGGCGTGGAGCGAGGTGCTGAACCAGTATCAGCGCCGCGCCGACCTCATCCCCAACCTGGTCGAGACGGTGAAGGGTTATGCCTCGCACGAAAAGGATACGCTCGACGCGGTGGTCGAGGCGCGCGCCAAGGCAACGCAGATCACGGTAACACCGGAAACGCTGAAGGATCCCGAAGCCCTCAAGAAGTTTCAGGATGCCCAGGCGGGGCTGACCAGCGCGCTGTCGCGGCTGATCGCGGTCTCGGAGGCCTATCCCGACCTCAAGGCCAATCAGAATTTCCTGGCGCTGCAAGCCCAGCTCGAAGGCACCGAAAACCGCATCGCGGTGTCGCGGCGCGACTACATCCAGGCGGTCAGGGACTACAATCTGACGCTGAGGACCTTCCCCTCGGTGCTGTGGGCGACCTTCTGGTTCCGCGGCAATGAGCCCTTTGCCAATTTCACTGTCGCCGAAGACAAGATGCAGCCGCCGAAGGTCGATTTCGGCACGAAGCAGGGCGGGTGAACGTCGACTGTCATCGGAATAAATCCCGCGAAATGACGGGCTGCTGGCGTGCAAACACCCCCCTCTGTCCTACCGGAACCGGCCCTTCGCTGGCGCTTCGGGCGTTCGTCGTTCGGAAAGCCAAGCAATTGGCTTCCCGTCCGCTACGCGGATCAGTCCTCACCCCCCTCAAGGGGGGAGATTGGCAGCTTCGGCGCTGACGCCGATCTTGCGACGTTGCAAATTGGCGAAAGCGGAGATGACGGCCAATCTCCCCACTTGAGGGGGAGATGCCCGGCAGGGCAGAGGGGGGCGCCCCGGAACGCAAGCCTAGGGTTCCTTTTCGCTCTTCTAAGCCTCTTCTTCCTTCCCTTCACCGCCCTCGCCGCCGATCTTCCGGCGCTCACCGGCCGTGTCGTCGACAATGCCGGCATCATCGATGCCGCGACCAAGGCGGCGCTGACGCGGAAGCTTGCCGATTTCGAGACAAAAGGCTCCGACCAGATCGTCGTGGCGACGATTCCCAGCCTCGAGGGCGAGGAGATCGAGCCTTACGCCAACCGCCTGTTCCGCTTCTGGAAACTTGGGCAGGCGAAGGAAAACAACGGCGTGCTGCTGCTGGTTGCCCCGAACGACCGCAAGATGCGCATTGAGGTCGGTTATGGGCTGGAAGGTACGCTGACCGACCTGCACACCAAGCTGATCATCGAAAACGACATGGTGCCGGCTTTCCGCGCCGGGGACTTCTCCGGCGGTATCAGCAAAGCCGTAGACGACATGATCATGGTGCTGGAAGGAAATCCGGAGGAGCTGGAGGCGCGCGGCGAGCGCAACCAGGAAGCGCCCTTCGAGTCCGGCGACCTGTTCTTCACCGTGTTCATCGGCATCTGGATAACCATTATGGTCGGCAGTCTTGCTGTCTCCATCTTGCCGCCGATCTTCGGCCAGAAGCTCGGTCCCGGCCGCTACCGCTGGCTCGGCATGACCTTCGAGCCGCACCGGCGCTCCTCTCGTGGTGGCTGGTCGTCGGGAAGTTCCAGCGGCGGATGGTCTTCGGGGTCAAGCAGCGGCGGCGGTTTTTCCGGCGGTGGCGGTTCGTCCGGCGGCGGCGGCTCGTCGGGAAGCTGGTGATGGCATGACGATACCCAGCATCAGCCTGTCGAAACGCGACCGCCTCGCCTCGGCCGTCCTGATTGCTGCGGTCGTGCTGTTCTCCTGTATCACGGCCTACGCGGCCGACCTGCCGGCGCTGACCGGCCGCGTCGTCGACAATGCCGGCATCATCGATGCCGCGACCAAGGCGGCGCTGACGCGGAAGCTCGCCGACTTCGAGACAAAAGGTTCCGACCAGATCGTCGTGGCGACGATCCCCAGCCTCGATGGCGAGGAGATCGAGCCCTACGCCAACCGCCTGTTCCGCTTCTGGAAACTTGGCCAGGCGGGCGAGAACAATGGCGTGCTCCTGCTGGTTGCCCCGAACGACCGCAAGATGCGCATCGAGGTCGGTTATGGGCTGGAAGGTACGCTGACCGACCTGCATACCAAGCTCATCATCGAAAACGACATGGTGCCGGCCTTCCGCGCCGGCGACTTCTCCGGCGGCATCAGCAAAGCCGTCGATGACATGGTCATGGTCTG
>NZ_RZPH01001660.1:0-632 GCF_004022825.1 Mesorhizobium sp. M7A.F.Ca.CA.004.04.2.1 | reverse complement strand
TATGTCAGCCGCGCCCGGCGAAGTGATTGGCCAGCGCCACCTTCGCCGCGAGCTGCATGAGGAGATCGCCGACCAGCACGCCGGCCAGCACGAGTGCCATGAGTTGCGGCCAGAACCGCCGCAGCAGCGAAAAACCTAGGGTGATCGGTCTGATAATATCGGCAAACATGAGGTTCTCTCACGATGCCACCCGCCAAAACCTTTCTAGCAAAGGACGGCTGTTTTGCAAGAAAGGGGGCTCCCCTTCTCCCCTTGTGGGAGAAGGGACAACCGTCCCCCTCACCTTCTCACCCGCGATTTCAGCCACCGGTCGAACGCCACCGCCAGGATCAGGATGAGCCCGATGACGATGCTTTGCGTATAGGACGAGACGTTGTTGAACTGCAGCCCGTTCTGCAGCACGCCGATGAGCGCCGCGCCGACCACCGTACCGCCGACCGAGCCGATGCCGCCGAACAGCGAGGTGCCGCCGATGACGACGGCCGAAATGACCGTCAGCTCGTAGCCGATACCGGCGACCGCTTCCGAGGAATTCAGCCGCGCCGACAGCACGAAGGCCGCGAGGCCGGCGAAGAAGCCGACGATGACATAAACCGAGACCAGAATACGGTCGACGCGCAGGCACGACCGCC
>NZ_RZPH01001659.1:0-635 GCF_004022825.1 Mesorhizobium sp. M7A.F.Ca.CA.004.04.2.1 | reverse complement strand
CAATGCGCTGCTGCCGACCATCACCGTCATCGCGACGCAGACCGGCTACCTCATCGGCGGCCTTGTCGTCATCGAAACGCTGTTTCGCTACCAGGGCATCGGGTCGCTGATCTTCACCGCCGCGCGCGGCAAGGATTTCCCGATGCTGGAGTCGGGCATCCTCACCATCGGCATTGTCTATGCCGTGGCCACCCTTGTCGCCGACTTCCTCTATTCCGTGCTCAATCCGCGTATCCGTCTGGGGTCAGATCAATGAGCGCCGTCCAAACCAGCTCTCCTACACCAGACGACACGCGCCGGCGCAGCCCGCTGGCGGAGGTCTTTTTCTCGCTGCTGCGCTCGCGCACATTCCTTGTCGGTTTCGCCATCGTGCTGTTCTGGGTTGCCTGTGCGCTGTTCGGCGAGCATTTCGCACCTTACGATCCGCTCGCCGACGACATCATCAACGCGCTGGCGCCGCCCTCTTCCGAACACTGGTTCGGCACCGACCAGATCGGCCGCGACGTCTTCTCGCGCGTCATCGTCGGTTCGCGCGACATCCTGACCGTCGCACCGCTGGCAACCTTGCTGGCGACGGTAGCCGGCACGGCGCTTGGCCTCCTTACCGGCTATTTTCGCGGTCTCGTCGACGATGT
>NZ_RZPH01001658.1:0-639 GCF_004022825.1 Mesorhizobium sp. M7A.F.Ca.CA.004.04.2.1 | reverse complement strand
GCCTGGATTCGACATCGCTTCGAAATTTTTCTTCGAGGCGGTCGCAAACGCTGCTGCTGTCTATTCGGAAGCCAGCCTGTCGCCCCAGTCCAGCCGCCGGGCCAGCTTGAAGTCGGCGCCGTCGCGCTTGGTGAACAAGCGCTCGGCGGCGGTGCCGTCGTCCCGGCAAAGTTTGAGCAGAACCTTGCCGGAACCGGATTTCGGCGGCGCAAGAACCCGCGCCTGGTGCGATGTGAGTCCGTCGCGAGAAGCCGCGACATAGATGAATTTCTCATCTTCCCACGGCACGTCGGCGTCCTTGGCCAGCCGGTGCAGGCGCGAGCGGGCGACGCGGCGGGAAAAGTGGCACCAGTCGGGCGCGGTGAGCGGGCAGGGCGCCTGATGCGGGCAAGGCGCAAGCACATGCGCGCCCGCCTCGATCAACTGCCGGCGCACGGCAAGGATGCGCTGCCAGCCGGCGGGGGTGCCCGGCTCGACCACAAGCAGCGTGTCGGCGGTGAGTTGCCAGAGGCGGTCGATGAGCTTCGGCAGTGATGCGGGAGCGATTTCGTCGAGCACATAGGCGCACGTGACCAGATCGGCCGGCTCGATGTCGGCAAGGTCGATGGTGGCATCACCGGCCAGCCATCTGGTCTGGGC
>NZ_RZPH01001657.1:0-644 GCF_004022825.1 Mesorhizobium sp. M7A.F.Ca.CA.004.04.2.1 | reverse complement strand
CCCCATGATCGTCGACAAAGCCAATGCGGCGCTGGATTCCGTCTATACGGCCGACACGCCGGAAGCGCTTGAGGAGGCCTATGCCGCGTGGGCCGCGACCTATGACAGCGAGACCGCCTCGCTCGGCTACCTCCTGCCTTTCCTGATCACCGCCTGGGTGGCGCGTCATGTGCCGGCGGGCGATGGCCCCTTGCTCGATGCCGGCTGCGGCACTGGCCTGTCGGGATCCTCGCTGAAGGCGCTCGGTTACCGCGACATTGCGGGGCTCGACCTCTCGTACGATATGCTGAAGATCGCCGGCAGCCGCAATGCCTACAGCGACCTGAAGCAGGCAATGCTCGGCGAAACGCTGCCGTGGCCGGACGGCCACTTCCGCGCCTTCTTCTCGACCGGCGTGTTCACCATCAGCCATGCGCCGGCGACAGGCCTGCACGAACTGGTGCGCATCACCCGCCAGGGCGGCCACGCCATCTTCACCGTGCGCGACCAGGTGTTCGAGAGCGGCGGCTTCCAAGCCGTGTTCGACGAGCTGGAGCAGGCAGGGAAATGGCGGCCGATCGAGGAAAGCCCGTGGTTCCGCTGCTATGCGATCGCCGAGCCTGACGCGCTGGTGAAGACGTTTGTGTTTGAAGTGTTGTGACTCC
>NZ_RZPH01001656.1:0-644 GCF_004022825.1 Mesorhizobium sp. M7A.F.Ca.CA.004.04.2.1 | reverse complement strand
GTCCTTAACGGCAGCTGGCGCAGCAGCTATGAAGCGAAAGCCGCCGATGCAAAGCGCATCGCGCATAACCAACTTGCAGCGCGCGAAATGTCGCTTACCGGGCCGATATACGCCAAACTTGAGCCGGCGATGCAGGCCGAGGATTGGACGGCGGCGCTCTTGGCCATCGAAGAAGGCCTCGCCTTGATGCCAGACTCTTGTGAGTTCCGGCAGATTCATGCGGATCTTCTGCTTCACAAGCTGCGCGACATCAAGACCGGCATGCCGGTCATGCGAGAATTGGTCGAGGACGCGATCGACAAAACGTCCGACGCGGTGTCGTGGATGGCCTTGGCCCTCAACCAACTCTTCGATCCCACGATGGACAATTCCCATCTTCCGCGCGCGGAGCGCTTTGCGATGGGCAACGAGCTCTCGGAACAGATACTGGCACTCAATCCCCCGAACGGCGATGGCCCGTTTAAATACCTCCGGTACCTCCCGGTAGCTCAGTATTATTACGAGAGCGGCAACAAAGATCGCGCAATCGAGTTGATCGAGGTGGCACTGAAATCGGTGGACCGGCTGGGGCCAATTCCGGACCACACCAAACAGTACTATCTTACCCCATTGCTCGAAGCACTGGCCAACTACACGGGTGAGCC
>NZ_RZPH01001655.1:0-645 GCF_004022825.1 Mesorhizobium sp. M7A.F.Ca.CA.004.04.2.1 | reverse complement strand
AGATGCTCGGCGCAAGGCGAGCGACATCAGGAGCGGGCAATGGAACCCGCTGTCGCCAGGTGGAGACGCCCTCTCGCCGCTGCCGACGGACGAAGAAAAGCCGGTCGATCTCGCCTCCATCTATGCGCTGACAAAATACGCCCAGGAACGCGCCGTGCTGATCTTCGGCGAGGCCTATGGCATCGATGCGGTCGCGCTGCGCCTGTTCAATGTCTTCGGCGCCGGCCAGGCGTTGTCGAATCCCTATACCGGCGTGCTGGCCAACTTCGCTTCGCGTCTCGCCAACGGCCAACGGCCAATGATCTTCGAGGATGGCGAACAGAAGCGCGATTTCGTCCATGTGCAGGACGTCGCCCGCGCCTTTCGCCTTGCTCTGCAGCAACGCCAGGCAAAGGGTCATGTCATCAACATCGGCAGCGGCCGCGCCTATGCGATCAGCGAAGTCGCGCGATTGCTGGCCGAGGCCATGGGGACACCGAATCGCTCGCCGGAACTGCTCGGCAAAGCCCGCTCCGGCGATATCCGCAACTGCTTCGCCGATATTTCCAAGGCCCGTGAGTTGCTCGGTTTCGAGCCGGTGCGGCAATTGGAGAATTCGCTCGGCGAGTTCGTTTCCTGGGTGCGTAACACGTCCGCCGTCGACCG
>NZ_RZPH01001654.1:0-645 GCF_004022825.1 Mesorhizobium sp. M7A.F.Ca.CA.004.04.2.1 | reverse complement strand
GTCATCCCGCGCAGCAGGTTCTGGATGTCTATGGCGAGCAGAGCCCGGTGACGCTGACCGGCGAGGCTGGTCTCGGCTTCGTCGAGGACCCCTTTGGCTTTCATATGGGCACCGTGCCGGCACGCACGCCGCGACTGATGATGGAAGTCGGCTTCGGCGTATCGCCGCCGTCGCGCCGACGGTTTCATGGCGAGCCGGTTATCCGCTGAGAGCTGCCTATCCGAAGCTCATCTCGACAGGTGTCCAGTGTGTGCGGCGTCTGGCTTGGCGCTGCGCCCTGTTTTCCGTATCGAAGTCAACGCGGACCGGCTCCTGGTTGAACCGTTCGCGGTCGTCCAGGGCGTTGATGATGACGATCGCCCTTGCATCGTCATCTCTGGCGATTGCGGCGACGTAGACACCGCACCGCCGGCAGATCAGATAGTCGGCCGTCCTCAGCCCGAACTGATATCTCCGCAATTGCGTCTCGTCCTTGACCGAGATGACCAGTCTGCCATTCGGATCGGCAACGGCGCGCGAACCATGTCTGACACAGAACGAGCATTGGCAAGCGCGAACTTCGGTTTGCGGTGGCTCGAGCTCGGTTGAAAATTCAAGGCGTATATTGCCGCAATGGCACCCACCGGTGTGCACGGTCATCGTAGC
>NZ_RZPH01001653.1:0-648 GCF_004022825.1 Mesorhizobium sp. M7A.F.Ca.CA.004.04.2.1 | reverse complement strand
ATCCAGGAATTGAACGTGGCGCTGGGCGGCACGCTCGGCACCGAAATCCAGGAGCGCGAGGGCTCGCTTGACCACCGCGCGCCGGTGAGCGACAAGCAGGACGAACGCTTCGCCATCCACCAGACCATTTCGATCAAACCCGACAGTTGCCTGGCCGGTGTGTTCGGTGCCGGCGACATCAAGGTCAATTCATTGCACCGCCAGGCGATCGACCGGCTCGGCTCGAAGCTGCAGGTCGAGGCCGTCGCCACCGACGGCACGGTCGAGGCGGTTTCGGTGCGCGACGCCCGCGCCTTCGCCGTCGGCGTGCAATGGCACCCGGAATACTGGGTCAAGTCGGACAGCAATTCGGTGAAAATATTCCGGGCCTTCGGCGATGCGGTTCGGCTGCACGCCGCAGCGAAGGCTGGCGCGCGGGCGGCGGCGGAATAATCAGTCGCCAGATTTCTTATCACCGGTGGCCGCCAGCGACAGCAATGGTAGCGCCGGGGCATAGGATTCGTAGCCGTCGCCATCGGCAGCCGCGAAGGTGACGATTGGATCGGTGCCATTGGCGCTGAAGGCGACCGTGCCATCGTTCTGCTCGCGCCAGAACTTCGCCTGCTCTATGCCCGGCAAGAGCCGGCGGCATTTCGGAGCAACGGTGAG
>NZ_RZPH01001652.1:0-649 GCF_004022825.1 Mesorhizobium sp. M7A.F.Ca.CA.004.04.2.1 | reverse complement strand
GATCAAGTAGCCGACTGCCTCTGGGAAATTCGCCCTTCCGCCCTGACCGGCGGCGGGGCTGGGGAAGAATATGCGTATCAAGTCCGTCCAAGCCTGGTGGATCCGCGTTCCGATCGAAGCCGCTCGGCAGCACCGCAGCGACTTCGGTCAGGTGACGACCTTCGACGCCGCCATCCTGCGCATCGAAACCGATGACGGGCTGGTCGGCTGGGGCGAAGGCAAGAACGCCGCCGGCAGTGCCGGCAGCTACGGTGCACTCGTCCACATGCTGAACCATGAGGTCGGGCCTCAGCTGGTCGGCCGCGATCCGGCGGATATCGGCGTCATATGGGAGATGCTCTACAATGGCGTGCGCCACGACAGCGCCGCGCGCGGCGGCCACGCCATGCCGCAACTGGCGCGGCGCGGCATGAGCATCGCTGCCATCAGCGCCGTCGACATCGCGCTGTGGGACATTCTTGGCAAATCGCTTGGCGTTCCGGTCTGGCGGCTGCTGGGCGGCCGCAAGCTCGATCGCATGCCGGCTTACGCGTCCGGCGGCTGGGCGGCTGCCGACGCCATCGGCGAGCAGTTGAAATCCTACATCGCCAAGGGCGGTTTCAGGGCACTGAAGATGCGGGTTGGCGCCATGGATGGCGCGGCGCACATT
>NZ_RZPH01001651.1:0-649 GCF_004022825.1 Mesorhizobium sp. M7A.F.Ca.CA.004.04.2.1 | reverse complement strand
CCACATGTACTGGGCGGTGTTGGTGTCCTGGTACTCGTCGACGAGGATGTATTTGAAGCGCTTGTGGTATTCCTTGAGCACGTCCGGATTGGCGCGGAAGATGCGGATCGGGTGGCACAGCAGGTCGCCGAAATCGCAGGCGTTCAGCGTCTTCAGCCGCTCCTGATAGGCCTTGTAGAGTTCGCGGCCCTTGCCGTTGGCGAAGGCGCGGGCGTCGCCCTCGGTGATGTCGGACGGGCCTTGTCCCTTGTTCTTCCAGCCGTCGATCATCTGGGCGAACTGCTTGGCCGGCCAGCGCTTGTCGTCCAGACCTTCGGCCTGGATCAGCTGCTTGATCAGCCGCACGACGTCGTCGGTGTCGAGGATGGTGAAGTCGGAGCGCAAACCGGCGAGTTCGGCATGTCTGCGAAGCAGCTTCACGCCAATCGAGTGGAAGGTGCCGAGCCATGGCATGCCCTCGACGTTGCCTTCGCCGATCAGGACGCCGATGCGGATCTTCATCTCGCGCGCGCCATGGCTGCCCGCAGCGGACACAACAACGCACCCGACTATCTGAAGGGCCTCAACCCGGAGCAGCGGCTGGCGGTGGAAACCACCGAAGGCCCGGTTCTGGTGCTGGCCGGAGCCGGCACCAGAACCGGGCCTTCGG
>NZ_RZPH01000164.1:0-8491 GCF_004022825.1 Mesorhizobium sp. M7A.F.Ca.CA.004.04.2.1 | reverse complement strand
CCTGCAGGCTGACCGAACGCAGGACCTGGACGGTCCCAAAGGCTTTGGAAACGTCCTGGACGTCGAGAAGGGCCGGGGTGTTTTTCGGACTTGTGGACATTGCTATTCCCGGATGAAGGAGAAACGCCGCTCGAGCCGCCGGCTGGCGAGCGAAAGGGCATAGTTGACCGCGAAGTAGATGAGCGCGCCGAGAATATAGAGCGGCATGGCCTCATAGGTGCGGCCGATGACCTGGTTGATGGCCTGCATCAGGTCGGTGATGCCGAGCAGCGATACCAGCGCGCTGCCCTTGACCGCATCGGTGACGCCGTTGATCCAGGGCGGCAGGAAGCGCCTGAACGCCTGTGGGAAGATGACGTAGGCGAGCCGCTGTCGAAAGGTCAGCCCGATCGCCATCGCCGCCTCGGACTGCCCTTTCGGAATGGAGCCGACAGCGCCTCTGAAATATTCTACGACCTGGGCTGTCTTGAACAGGGTCAGCGCCAGCACGGCGGCCCAGAACGACGGCAGATGAAGCCCGATGGCCGGCAGTCCGTAATAGACAAAGAAGATGAGCACCAGGATCGGGATGCCGCGGATGGTGTCGCTGAAGATGCGCACGGCCCATTGCAACGGCACCGGGCCATAGACGAGACCGACGCCCATGATCACGCCGGCAATCAGCGAAAATACCACGACCAGCAGGGATACCCACAGTGTCAGCGCAAAGCCCTGGGCGAGGAAAGGTAAGGCATAGGCGATCTGGGTCAGCATATCAGCGCGCCGCCCTGAACCGGCGCTCGACAAGCCGAAGCGCAAAAAGCAAGATGTAGCCGGTCACCAGATACATCGCCGTGACCACGAGATAGACCTCGACGATGCGGAAGGTGTTGAAGTTGATCCACTGGGCGCCATAGGTCAGCTCCGGCACCGAAATGACCGACGCGACGGAGGTGTCCTTGAACAGCGATATGAAGGTGTTGGACAATGCCGGCAAGGTGATGCGCAGCATGGTCGGCAGGCGCACGTTGAGCAGCCTTTGCCAGGGTGTCAGGCCGATTGCCTTGCCGGCGTCCAGCTGTCCGCGCGGAACGGCTTCGAGCCCGGAGCGAAACACCTCGACCAAATAGGCGCCGCTATAGAGCGACAGCGTGACGACGAACGAGGTCGGCGCGCTGTAGGCGATATCGACCACTGTCGGCAAGCCGTAGAAGACGAGGTAGACGAGCAGGATCAGCGGCACGTTGCGGATGAATTCGACGTAGGCGGCGATGATGGTGCGCACGATGCGTCCGGCAGACACATACCAGACCGCCAGAACCAGGCCGATGACGATGCCGATGGCGATCGATATGACGGCGAGTTCGAGACTGAGCAGCAGTCCGCCCCACAGCTTGTCGAAGTGCCGCCAGATCAGGTTGAAATTAAGGGCATAGCCCATGCGTCCGCCTCAGTGCCGCAGGCTTAGAGCGGTTCACCGTTTCACGGAAACGGCGACCCGCTCTAACTCTTTGTTTTGACGCAATTCCGGACGAAAACCGTTTCACACTTTTCCTGGAATTGCTCTAGGGAGGCGGAAGGGCGCTGGATACGCCCTTCCGCCCGATGCAGGTCAGATGGCTGGGAAGCCGGGATGGCGCGCCGGCGGCTCCTGTCCGAAATAGTCCTTGAAGGCGGCATCGTAGAGTGCGTTTTCGTGGCCGAACATGGCGATGGTGAAGGTCGCGTTGACGAAGGTCAGCCAGTCAAGGTCGCCTTGCCGGAGTGCCGCGCCATAAAGCATGCTCAGCCAGCTCTTGCCGGCGTCGAAATATCTGTCCGGATTGCGCGAGGCGAGCCAGCGCACCGTGGACAGATCGACGGCAGCGGCGTCGACGCGTTTCGATTCCAGTGCCTGCAGCACGTTGGCCTGGGTATCGATCTGCATAACCTGGCACTCGGGCAGCACCGAATGCACCTGCGCCTCGGCATCGACATTCTGCAGGATGGAGACGCGTGTCGCCGAGCCGCCGGCAAGCAGCTTGTCGAAGGTCTTGTTCTCGGCGGTCGGAAGGCTCAGCAGGGCGACGCCCTCGACATAGTAAGGCCGGGAAAAATTGACCAGCTGCGAGCGCTGGGCGCTCATCGTCATGAACTGAATGGTGATGTCGACCTTGTTGGTGGTGACGTTGGGGATGCGCTGTGCCGGATCCTGCATCACGAACTCGACCTTGGTCGGATCGTCGAAAAGGCCCTTGGCAAGAATGCGTCCCATGGTGATGTCCATGCCGACGAGTTCGCCGGCATCGTTCTCGAAGTGCCACGGCGCATTGGTGCTGCCGGTACCGACGATCAGCTTGCCGCGATCGAGCACGGTGCGCAGCAGGCTGTCGGGTGCTGCCTGAGCAGCGGCCTTCTGGGCATCGACGGCTACCGCCGCACCCACGACGCCGGCCGTGGCCAGTCCCGCCATTCCCAATTTCAGAAAATCACGTCTTCCGGATGTGTCGTTCACGGCGACCTCCTTTCGTTTGTGTTCCCCTTGCACAGGCAATACACGCGTCAGTGACGTCGAAGCGATTGTCTCTTACAAGAGACGTGTGTATCCTGTACAGGACAGATACTAACACCGGGAATCAACAATGCAAGATGGCAATGCCTCGGCACTTTCAGCCGGCGAGAAGATTTCGGGCTCCCGTGAAAAGGGGCTCAACCGGGTGCTCGAGATTCTGGAGTTTCTTCACACGACCCAGCGCGCGATCGGCATTGGCGACCTTGCCAAGGGCGTGCACGCGCCCCGTTCGACGACCTATACGCTGGTGCGGTCGCTGGTCGATGCGGGACTGCTGGAAATGGAAGGCGACGGCAATCGCGTCTATTTCGGCAAGAAGCTCTATCTCTACGGAATGGACTATGTGCGGGGCAACGACCTGTTGAGGCGGGGGCGCCAGGAGGTCGACAATCTGTCGCGCGAGACCGGCGAGACTTCCGAACTGTGCATGCTGCAGAGCGGCCGCTATACGATCGTCCATGCGAGTCCCGGCACCAGGCCGTTCCGCATCAGTTCCGCCACCGGCTTGCAGATACCGCTGCCCTGGACGGCCTCGGGGCGGCTGCTTCTGGCGGGGCTGGAGAAGGCTGAGATCGAAGGCATGGTGTCGGACGACGATCTCGTGCTGCCCGACGGGCGCAAACTGCGGCTCGACGATTTCGTCGCCGACATCGCAAAAGCGCAGGTCACCGGCTATTGCGTCACTTCGGGCCTTGTCGATGCCTATACGAAGTGCCTTGCCGCGCCGGTGTTTTCAGCGCCGGGCAAGGTCGAGGCGACCATGTGCCTGGTGGTCCCCATCGATACGTCCGAGGAGCGGACCGGCGAACTTATCGGCCTGCTGCGTGATCGTGCCGCGAGACTTTCGATCGCAGCCTAGGCATGCGAACGAGCGAATGCCAGTTCATGCAATAATGTCGGGAATGATCTTGTCTTCCAGCGCCATCAGCCGATCCTTGAGGAACAGCTTCTTCTTCTTCATGCGCTGGATCTGCAGCGGATCGCAGGCCATGGCGATCATCGCGTTGATGGCGGCATCGAAATCGGCGTGTTCCTGCTTCAGGCGGGAAAATTCGAGGCGAATATCGGCCTGTTCCTGATCGGACATTCTCTACCGTCTGCACGTCTGCGGCGCCCAAAACTGGGCCTGATTGGGCGGGACCGGGTGTTTTGTCACCGGCGTGCAGCCCATATCACATTTCAAGGTGTCGTGGAATGCTACCACGGATCATTCGACATCGCCCGCGGAAGGTGACACACTGTCACCGTGCCGTCACAGAAGCGAACCTGCGGTGGACGCGCCGTGACGGTTGCAATCGAGGAAAACCATGAAAGGGAGAACCAATCATGTCTCTTGCATCCCATCTTGATGAGTTGCAGCGGAAACACGGCGACATCGAACGTGAAATCGATGACGCGATGAATCATCCATCGGTCGACGACCTCGAAATCGTGAATCTCAAGCGACGCAAGCTGGCACTCAAGGACGAGATTGAAAAACTAAGAGGCAAACCGACCACGCATTGACGCCCTCCTGACATAGCCGCCCAATATCCGCGGCCTCTTTTCCCGGCGGCACCCCGCCGCCGGCGTGGAGGGTTTTGATTTTCCAGCACCGGTCTGTCAGCCGAAGCTGGACTTGCACCCGGCTCAATCTCCGCTTCGGCCGTCGCCCGTTTCGCCAGATCATCGATTGTTTCTGGTCGCCGGCGGCGGGCGATTCCGGCCAGTGGCGACCTGTCGCCATTGACAAGCCATCTTTGCTCCTCCACCTCATGCCCGGACCTCAGCGCATCGGCCCGGGGCGTCGTTGTGCGTCCATGCAGGACACAAGATGCTCCAGAGACAAAAGGCTGCCGGCATGACCGGATATTTTTCCTCTCCTTTCCCCCGCCGCACGTCGGTCGGCGTCGATGTCGGCGGCGTGGTCGTCGGCGGCGGCGCGCCCGTTATCGTCCAATCGATGACCAACACCGATACGGCCGATATCGACCAGACGGTTGCGCAGGTCGCAGCGCTGCACCGGGCCGGCTCGGAGATCGTGCGCATCACCGTCGATCGCGACGAGAGCGCCGCCGCCGTGCCGCGCATTCATGAGCGGCTTCAGCGGCTTGGTATCAACGTGCCGCTGGTCGGCGATTTCCACTATATCGGCCACAAGCTTTTGGCCGATCATCCGGCCTGCGCCGAGGCGCTGGCCAAATACCGCATCAATCCGGGCAATGTCGGCTTCAAGGACAAGAAGGACCGCCAGTTCGCCGATATCGTCGAGATGGCGATCAGGCATGACAAGCCGGTGCGCATCGGTGTCAACTGGGGCTCGCTCGACCAGGAGCTTTTGACCCGGCTGATGGACGACAACCAGGACAAGGGTTTTCCGCTGACCGCGCAGGAGGTGATGCGCGAGGCGATCGTGCAGTCGGCGATCCTGTCGGCCGAGATGGCGGAAGAGATCGGCCTTGGCCGCGAGAAAATCATCCTGTCGGCCAAGGTCAGCGGCGTGCAGGACCTGATCGCCGTCTATACCGAGCTCGCCACCCGCTCCAATCATGCGCTGCATCTCGGCCTGACCGAAGCCGGCATGGGCTCGAAGGGCATCGTCGCTTCGTCGGCCGCCATGGGCATCCTGCTCCAGCAAGGCATCGGCGACACCATCCGCATCTCGCTGACACCGGAGCCGAACGGCGACCGCACGCGCGAGGTGCAGGTGTCACAGGAATTGCTGCAAACCATGGGGTTCAGGCAGTTCGTGCCGATTGTTGCCGCTTGCCCCGGCTGCGGCCGCACCACCTCCACCGTGTTCCAGGAACTCGCCCAGAACATCCAGGCCGATCTCAGGAAGAACATGCCCGTGTGGCGCGACAAATACCCCGGCGTCGAGAACCTCAAGGTCGCGGTGATGGGTTGCATCGTCAACGGCCCTGGCGAGTCCAAGCATGCCGACATCGGCATTTCGCTGCCCGGCACGGGCGAAATGCCGACGGCGCCTGTCTTCGTCGACGGCAAAAAGGCGGCGACGCTGCGCGGGCCGTCGATCGCCGCGGATTTCGAGAAAATGGTCGCCGACTATATCGAGCAACGGTTCGGTCGCGGCAAGGCCGCGGCCGAGTAGAACCGATGCAGCGTTTCCTTTGGGCAGCGCTGATCCTGCTGTACGGGCTGACCTGGTCGACCCTTGTGCAGGCCGATCCGCCGCAATCCGCCAAGCAGCGGCTGATCGACAAGGTCTGCAATCTGATCCAGGCGCATGCCGACCAGAACGGCCTGTCCAGGGATTTCTTCGCCCGGCTGATCTGGAAGGAAAGCCGTTTCGATCCCAACGCCGTCAGTCCGGTCGGTGCCGAAGGCATTGCCCAGTTCATGCCGGGCACCGCCAAGATGCGCGGGCTCGCCAATTCCTTCGACATCAACCAGGCGATTCCGGCTTCGGCCAGATATCTGGCCGAAATGAAAACCGGCTACGGCAATCTCGGCCTGGCCGCCGCCGCCTACAATGCCGGCGAGAGCCGGGTGTCGCGCTGGCTCAGCTCCGGCGGTTTCCTGCCGATGGAAACCGAAAGCTATGTCTTAGACATCATGGGCGAACCAGCCGACAAGTTCACCGACCGGGCCTATGCCGGAAGGGTCGAGCCGCTCGACGCAAAGACGGATTTTGCCGTCGCTTGCCGAAAACTGCCGGTGATCATGTCGCGGACGGTGGCCATGGCTTCGATCAACATAAAGCCATGGGGCATCCAAGTGGCCGGCAATTTTCGCCGCAGCGCCGCGATCAACCAGTGGGTCAGGGTAAGGAGCCGGTTCCCGGCCCTGCTCAACGGGCATGATCCGGTGGTCAGCCGGGTGCGCACGCCGATCGGCCGGCGCGGCATCTACGCGGTCAGGATCGGTGTCGACCGCCGCGCCGATGCCAACGTTATTTGCCAGAAATTGCAAAGTGTCGGTGGGGCGTGCGTGGTGGTGCGCAACCGGTAATTTGGCCGCTGCCGGCATGGTGTTTGTCCGAGAGAGGCATTTAAAAGCGATAGCCGTGACGTCGCATCCAGCAAAGATTTCAGCTATAGCGGCCGCCATCCTTACTGGGCGGCGGCCCTGTCTTTGACGAGCAGCATGGGCCTCAACATGTTCGATGGATACATCATCTGCGGCACGCCGAGGACCGGTAGCACGCTGCTGTGCAAGCTTCTGGCATCCACGAAGACGACTGGCGATCCGCACTCATTCTATCGGCGGCAGGATGTGCTGGAGTGGGCTGAAGAGTGGAAGCTGCCCGATCGCGACACGATGAGTGAGCTCGACTTCAATGTCGCCTATCTCAACGCGGCGATCGCTGCCGGCAAGGGTGGGACCGGCCTCTTCGGCCTTCGCTTGATGCGCGAAAATCTGGATGAACTCTCGGCAACCCTCGACCGGATTTTCCCGAAACTGCAGTCGGACAGAGCGCGTCTTGAAAAGGCCTTTGGCCGCGTCCTCTACATACACCTCTCGCGGGAGAACAAGCTCGCGCAGGCTGTCTCCCTGATCAAGGCGGAGCAGACCGGTCTTTGGCATATCGCTCCCGATGGCACCGAGATCGAAAGGGTCGCACCGCCGAAAGAGCCCCAATATGATTTCGAGCGTATCAAACGAGAGGTCACGGAACTCGAGACCTATGACGCGGCCTGGAACATTTGGTTCGCAGAGCAAGGCATATCCCCGCTGCGCGTCGGCTATGAGCGCCTTTCAGGCAATCCGGCTGCGACGTTGCTAGGCATCTGCGAAGCCCTGGGAGTCCCAGCACCTGACGAGGAGGATGTAAGCCCCGGCGTTGCAAAGCTTGCTGACGCGACAAGCCTCGACTGGATGCGCCGCTATCGTCTGGAGGCTGCCGCCGTCTGACGCATCCTCATGGATGCAGTCAGGCGGTCTTGGCCACGACGGTCTCGCTGAGCCAGGTGCCGATCTTGGTGCCTAGGCGGTCGGGCGAAACGGGCTTCGGCAGATAGTCGTCCATGCCTGAATCGATGCACTTGTCGCGATCGCCCTTCAGCGCGTGCGCGGTGACGCCGATGATCGGGATGTGGGCGCCCGTCGAGACCTCCATCGCCCGGATGGCGCGGGTCGCCTCGTAGCCGTTCATTTCGGGCATCGAAACGTCCATCAGGATCAGCTTGGGGCGCAGCGCCCGGTACATTTCGACCGCCGTGCGGCCATTGCCGGCGATACGGTAGCTCAAGCCCAACCCATTGAGGATCTGGCCGAAGACCAACTGGTTCACGTCATTGTCCTCGGCAATGAGGATGTCGATCGGTCCGTTCGGCGCGGTTGTCGATTCCGGCGCTGCCGCGACCGGCATTGCCGGGCCGCGGATGACGGTGAAGGCGGGCGGCGCTGCCAGGGAAGCCTGCACGATCGGTTCGCGGACGAACCGCGCCTTGCCGACCTGCGAACGGGCCTTCTGAATCACCGAGATGACGGTGCCGAGCAGCACCGCGGAGCGCGCCGGTTTGGTCAGATGCGCGGCAATGCCGAAGTCGATGATCATCTTGCCGAAATCGACCTGGTCGACCGAGGTCAGGATAACGATCGGGATGGCCGACAGGCGGCTGTCGGAAGCAATGGCTCTGGCGACGTCGGCGCCGTTCATGCCCGGCATCTGGTAGTCGAGGATGATGCAGTCGACGGCGGCGCCGAGTTGAAAGGCGCGGTCGAGGAAGGCCAGGCCGACGGCGCCGCTTTCGGCGGCGGCACAGTCGAAGCTCCAGCTTCTGAGCTGCTCGAGCAGGATTTCGCGGTTGACCGGATTGTCGTCGATGACCAGCACGCGCGCGCCGGTGACGTCGACCGGCACGATCTCGTCGCGCGCCGCGGCCTGATGCGCGGGCAGCGGCACAGCGAACCAGAACACGGAGCCACGGCCGATCTCGCTTTCGACGCCGATCTTGCCTGCCATCAGGTCGACGAGGCGGGCGGCGATGGCCAAGCCCAGCCCCGTGCCCTCATGGC
>NZ_RZPH01001650.1:0-652 GCF_004022825.1 Mesorhizobium sp. M7A.F.Ca.CA.004.04.2.1 | reverse complement strand
CGTCCCGGAAGGCGTCGACGAGCGTGACGCCGAAGCCGTGACGCTCGCCGGCCGCCATCAGGTAGGCCGGGCCGCCTTGACGATCCTTGCCGAAGTGGAAATCGAACCCGGTCACGGCGTGGGTAATGCCAAGGTTCGTTTCCAGCACATCCGTCACGAACGCTTCCGCCGACAGCGAGGCGAAGTCGCGCGTGAACGGCTGTTCGACCAGCGCGGCAAAGCCCAGCAGCGACAGGAGCCGCGCCTTCATCGGCGGCGGCGTCAGCACGAACAACGGGATATCAGGCCTGAAGATCTTGCGCGGATGCGGTTCGAATGTCAGCACCAGGGCCGGTGCGCCGCGCCGTCCGGCCTCGGCGGAGGCGCGCTCGAGCACCGCCTGATGGCCGCGATGGACGCCATCGAAATTGCCGATCGCCACCACGCCGCCGCGCAGGTCTGCGGGAAGCGGCGCGGTTGCCAGGATGCGCTGGAAGGCTGCCATCGTCACCTACCGAAGTCTGGGAATGACGGCCACCGGACCATAGCCATGCTTTTCCAGGAACGCCGCCAATCTTGCCGGATCCGGTTGCAAGGCATCGCCATAGTCGCGGGCATGGATGCCGCCGGAGACATAAAGAACATCGAAGCCATTGTCGGCGGCGCCCTTCAC
>NZ_RZPH01001649.1:0-654 GCF_004022825.1 Mesorhizobium sp. M7A.F.Ca.CA.004.04.2.1 | reverse complement strand
GTGAACATGTTTCGGGTGTGCCCGGTTTCCATCTCGACGGTTTCGCGCAAGAGAAGATCAACCTGCCGGCTCGCCTGCTGGTCCCCGCCCCGCCCGGCGTGACCGACATCGGCGCGGCGGTCGCGCCCGTCACCTTCGGCACGGTCGAGCACATGCTGTTCGACAACGCCAGGCTACAGCCCGGCGAGACGATCCTTATCCATGCCGGCGGATCCGGCATCGGCTCTGCGGCCATCCAGCTGGCCAAGCGGATGGGCTGCACCATCATCACCACGGTCGGCTCCAACGACAAGATCGACAAGGCCAAGGCGCTCGGCGCCGACCATGTCATCAACTACCGCGACGACCGTTTCGAGGGCGTCGTGCGCAAGCTGACCAAGAAGAAGGGCGTCGATGTCGTCTTCGAACATGTCGGCGCCGACACTTTTGCCGCCTCGATGCTGTGCCTGAAGCGCGGCGGCCGCCTGGTGACCTGCGGTTCGACTTCCGGCGTGTCGACGCAGATCAATCTGATGCAGCTGTTCCAGCAGCAATTGAAACTGCTTGGCTCGTTTGGCTGCCGCATGGAAAACATGGCCAACGCCATGCAGAAAATGGCGGCGGGACAGGTCGCACCCGTCATCGACACCGAAGTCGGCTTCGACGGTATCGACG
>NZ_RZPH01001648.1:0-658 GCF_004022825.1 Mesorhizobium sp. M7A.F.Ca.CA.004.04.2.1 | reverse complement strand
GGCCAATGTGCTGATCATGCCGGCGTTCCACTCGGCTTCGATCTCGACCAAGATGCTGCAGGAACTCGGCGGCTCGACGGTGATCGGCCCGCTGCTGGTCGGGCTGAACAAGCCGGTGCAGATCGTGTCGCTGAATGCCAAGGACTCGGACATCGTCAACATGGCGGCGATCGCGGCCTATACGGCGGGGACTTGAGCGGCGAGCCTTAGCGGTGAGTCCGGGAGGCGTTCAGCCCGGCGCGAACACGCGCGCAGCCTCGACGACCTCGTCCACCTGATCCTGCCGCAGCAAGTCGATCGGGACGCGCCCGTCGAGTTGCGCCGAGGGCCGCGTCAGCCACAGCCATGCGAGCCTTGGATTGGTGATCAGCGACAGCACGTCGCGAATGCCTGCAACCGGCCGTCCATCGACGAACTGCGCCAGCGGGAAGACATGTTTGCGGCCGCCCTTGCGCAAGGCGATGACCTCGCCCCGCCGCTGCCAGCGGTGCAGGGTCGAGCGGGCGATACGCAAATTCTCTTCCAGATAGGTCGAGCCGGCGACGCGGCCCGCCCAGTCCTCGATCAGCATCGATTCGAGATCGTCGGATTTTGGCAGCGAAGGAGGCTCGACATCGATCAATGGGGTCGTCGGCGGATTGATCACGCCGGCTATACC
>NZ_RZPH01001647.1:0-658 GCF_004022825.1 Mesorhizobium sp. M7A.F.Ca.CA.004.04.2.1 | reverse complement strand
AGCCGGCAAGCTCGCCGCATCCGCGCGCACCAACAATGCCGGCTTTGCCAATTTTCCCATGTCGGTGAAAAGCAGAAAGGCCGTGATCCGCAAGCCGGGCAACTGGCGCTTTGTGGTTTCGGTGCCGCCCGGCTGGCAGGCGAAAAGCGAAAATGACATTCAGTCCCGACGCTTCATGCCGCTGCCGGGTTCGCCGGCCGGGATGGTATCGCAGGAGATGCTGCTGCCGGTCGGTCTGGCACCGCCGCGCCGCGTCAGCGGGCGCGTTGCCGGCGATGGACCAGCGACCCTCTCCATGTCGGGGAACGGGCACGTCCTGGAGACGCGGGCACTGGCCCCGGGTGCCGTCTTCAGCTTCGACCTGGCTGAAGAAGCCAACACGGTCAGCGTCAGCGGCGGCGGCTTGGAGCGGCGGCTGACGCTGTCGCCCTACTCGGCGGATCTCGGCCTGCTGTCGCCGCAACGCGCCGGCATCGACACTGATGCCGCCCTCGAAACGATCGATTTCGACGATGTGACGTCGCGCAGCCTCAGGAAAATTCCGGCTGGCCATGCCGGATTGGCGTGGCGCAACCTGAATGCGATGGCCCGCGACTTCACCAAGGATAGCCAGGGCTATGTCAATGGCAATGTTTCCGGCGACCATGTGCTCTACACC
>NZ_RZPH01001646.1:0-659 GCF_004022825.1 Mesorhizobium sp. M7A.F.Ca.CA.004.04.2.1 | reverse complement strand
CGATCGAGCCTATATTGGCTCGCGCCTCGGCGGCGATCTCGCGCGTCGAGGTGCCATCGAAGCCCTGCCTTCCGAACAGCTTCAGCGCCGCCTGGACAAGGGCCGCGCGCGTCATCTCGGCGGGCTCGCGGCGAAGAATTTTGGGCTCAGGCAGTTTGACCATGAGCGCAGTTTAATCAATCGATTGATTAAAGTCAACTTCTGTTCGTCATTATCTTGCCATCGACGGCGGCAAACGCTTTAGTGCCCGGCCATGGGCAAGGAAGTCGAACGAAAATTCCTGGTCACCAGCACCGCATGGCGGGAACTGGCCGAGGCCAATATCCGCATTCTCCAGTTCTATCTCGCTGCCGGCCCCGGGCGCACGGTGCGCATCCGCATCAGCGATGGCGGTTCCGCCAAGCTGACACTCAAATTCGGCAGCAAGGCGCGCGAACGCGACGAATTCGAATACTCGATCCCGCTCTCGGAGGCGGTGGAGATGCTGGACTTCGCCATCGGACGTGTCATCGAGAAGACACGTCACCATGTTAGGCACCGTGGCTATCTCTACGAAATCGATGTCTTCGGCGGTCCGCTTGCGGGACTTGTGATCGCCGAACTTGAGACGCCGGAGGACGTGCCGGACGAAATGCTGCCTGATTGGCTCGGCCGCGAAG
>NZ_RZPH01001645.1:0-659 GCF_004022825.1 Mesorhizobium sp. M7A.F.Ca.CA.004.04.2.1 | reverse complement strand
CCCATCGACAGCGGCAGGAAGACGACCTTCTTGCCTTCCAGCGTCTTGTGGAACGTCGTCGAGCGCGGATTTTCCAGGCCCTTGTCCTGGGCGCTGGCGGTGACGATACCGGCAAGCGCGATGCAGGCCGCGGCCAGCCACTTTGTCGTTTTCAGAAGTCGCATGGTTTCCTCCCATTGCATTTTGGCGTTGAAATTGGTGTCAGAGATCCCCTTGCTGGGACGTCTGCTCGTCGCGTGGGTTGACGAGCGAGTCGATGACGATGGCCAGAAGCAGGACCACGCCCTTGACCAGGTTCTGGATCGTGTAGGCGATGTTCATGATCGTCATGCCGTTGAGCAGGATGCCGACGAAGATCGTGCCCAGAATGACGTTGCGAACCTTGCCGTGGCCGCCATTCAGGCCGATGCCGCCCAACACGACGACCAGAAGGATGTCGTAGATCATCGTCGAATTGAAAAGCCGGGCGTTGATCGCCGACGCCGACGAGGCAAGCACCAGCCCGGCGCCGTAGGCGATCAGCGCGCTGATCGCATATTGCGCGACGATCATCGGCCGGTTGGAAATGCCGGTGATCCTGGCGGCGCCCGGATTGTTGCCCATGGCATAGGTCTGCCAGCCGAACCGCGTGCGGCTGAGCACCAGATGCAGCGCCAGGC
>NZ_RZPH01001644.1:0-660 GCF_004022825.1 Mesorhizobium sp. M7A.F.Ca.CA.004.04.2.1 | reverse complement strand
GGTTCTGGCTCGTCCAGCCCAAGCAGGGCGGCCATCGCGCCGGCATGGATGCGATGATGCTGGCGGCATCCGTGCCATCGACCTTTGGCGGGCGCCTGGCCGATTTCGGCGCGGGAGCCGGAGCTGCCGGACTGGCGGTGCTGTCACGCTGCCCGGCGGCAGAGGCGGTGCTTGTCGAACGCGCGCCGGAAATGGCGGCCTTCGCGGCGGCGACGCTTGCCCATCCCGGCAATGCCCATCTGAGCGATCGCGCCTCCGTGCTGGTCGCCAATGTCACCGTATCGGGCCGGGCGCGGGCGGCCGCCGGCCTCGCCGACAACGACTTCGACTTCGTCATCATGAACCCGCCTTTCAATGCCCCCCGGGACCGCGCCACATCGGATCGCCTGCGAAAGGAAGCCCATGTCATGGAGGACGGGCTGTTCGAGAGCTGGATCAGAAGTGCGGCGGCGGTGGTGAGGCCGCGCGGCGGGCTCGCCGTAATCGCCCGGCCCGAACAGCTCGGCGCCATTCTCGATGCGATCGCCGGCCGCTTCGGCGATGCCGAGATGCTCGCCGTCCACCCTCGTCCCGATGCGGCGGCGATCCGCATCGTCGTGCGGGCAGCGCTCGGGGCGCGGGGAAAGCTTGCCATACGCCCGCCCCTAATGCTCCACACGC
>NZ_RZPH01001643.1:0-660 GCF_004022825.1 Mesorhizobium sp. M7A.F.Ca.CA.004.04.2.1 | reverse complement strand
TGCCGCACGTCTTAGCCAAAGTGCTGCAAAAGGCAATCGGCCGGCCGGCAATTATTGCCGCGGCATCAGCCTCTGAACGATTCACGAAGCGCAAATCGCTGTCATCATAAGTCATGCACGGTCGGCTGACTTCCGGTTAAGGTGCAGCGCGCGGGGCGAAACAGGAGGAGTTTCGCCATGTCCCAGTTGAGTGGTATCGTGAGTCTGTTCCTGATCGCGGCGGCATTCCTGACGTCGTGCGACAATCAGCAGTCGCCGCCGAAGGCGATGGCCCCCTTACACGTCAGCGAATAAGCCAGAATACAAAGCGGCCCCGTCTCTCGACGGGGCCGCTTTGTCGTTGCTGTCAATGCCAGTAAGGCGTGACCTTGTAGTAATTGTAAGATTCGTCGCGCGCCGCCTCGCCATCCGCCCCGCTCAATTCGTTGATCGAATAGGCAGGCGCCGCCCTGAGTTGTTCCTTGGAAAACGGCACGACATAGCCACCCTTGTCCTCATCATAGTCGAGGCTCGCCCACGGAATGGCGTGATATTTTTCGCCAATGCCGAGGAAGCCGCCAAAACCGATCACCGCGAACATGATGCCGTTCGTCATCTTGTCGAGCATCACATCCTCGATGCTTCCGATGCTCGTGCCTTCGGTATTGTAGACCGATGTAC
>NZ_RZPH01001642.1:0-662 GCF_004022825.1 Mesorhizobium sp. M7A.F.Ca.CA.004.04.2.1 | reverse complement strand
GGCCTTCTCGACAAGGTCGGCTACCGCCGGGCGCCGCTGATGATCGATTCCCGCGTCTTCGTTGGCGGTTGGTCTCCGACGCGCGATGGTCGGCTGTCCGTCGGCGTCAGCGGTGGCGTCATTGGCTTCGGCGGCATCGTCGACCAGCGTTTCCATGGCCTGTCGCCACGGGTCGCCGAAATGCGTCGCGTGCTGCGGGATGGCCACCCGGCGCTCGCCGATTTCCCGCTCGAAACATCGTGGAACGGCCCGATCGACCGGACGGTCAGCGGCGTGCCGCTGTTCGGCGCTTTGCCCGCCAACCGCGATGTCGTCTACGGCTACGGCTTTTCCGGCAATGGCACGACAATGGCTTATATCGGCGGCGAGATCCTCACCGGCCTGCTGACTGACGGCGAATCGGAACTGACGCATTCGGCGCTGGTGCGTCCGGTGGCGCGCGGTTTCCCGCCCGAACCCTTTCGCTTCGTCGGTGCGCATTTCGTCCGTGGCGCGGTGCGTCGGCGCGACGATCTCGAACATGCCGGGCGCAAGCTGAATCCGGTGACGAGATGGCTCGCCGGGCTGGCCCCGTCCGGCGTCACTCCCTCCAAAGCCAATCTTCGCGCAAAGAAAGGATGACAATGTCCAAGGCCAGGATTTTCAAGCACAGCGAGTTGACT
>NZ_RZPH01001641.1:0-666 GCF_004022825.1 Mesorhizobium sp. M7A.F.Ca.CA.004.04.2.1 | reverse complement strand
GATCAGGCCTTCCTTGACGATGAGGTCGGTGATGCAGCTGACGCCGGCATAGAGCACCCGATCGGCAATGACGAACGCATCGGCGAAGGTGGTCTTGGCATCGGCGATCCGAAACAGGTTCTGGTTCGGGATGACGATCACCGTGTCGGCGCTCTCGCGCAGCCGCTCGATGCCCTCTTCAGCCATCTGCATACGGCGCCGGCCCTCGAAGGCGAACGGCTTGGTGACGACACCAACCGTCAGGATGCCGGCCTTGCGCGCCGCCTGGGCGATGATTGGAGCCGCACCGGTTCCCGTGCCGCCGCCCATTCCGGCGGTGACGAAACACATATGCGTGCCGGCCAGATGGTCCATGATCTCGTCGAGCGATTCCTCGGCCGCGGCGCGGCCGATCTCGGGAAGCGATCCGGCGCCCAGTCCTTCGGTGACGTGGGCGCCAAGCTGGATCAGCCGCGTCGCCTTCGACATGGTCAGCGCCTGGGCGTCGGTGTTGGCGGCGATGAATTCGGTGCCCTGAAGCTGCTCGGCGATCATGTTGTTGACGGCATTGCCGCCGCCGCCGCCGACGCCGATCACGGTGATCTTGGGTCTCATCTCGGAGATTTCGGGCTTCTTGAACTCGGCCATGCCTGTGTCTCCTTCGCCAATTGCGCGCGCTTCACGACC
>NZ_RZPH01000163.1:0-8515 GCF_004022825.1 Mesorhizobium sp. M7A.F.Ca.CA.004.04.2.1 | reverse complement strand
TCAAGAGCCTGTTCGACGGGCTGATGGATTACGAACCTGGCACCACCAATTTGAAGCCCGACCTTGCCGAGAGCTACGAGATCTCGCCCGACGGGAAGACCTTCACCTTCAAGCTGCGCCATGGCGTGAAATTCCACAATGGCCGCGAGATGACCGCCGACGACGTGAAATATTCGCTCGACCGCGTCACCAATCCCAAGACCCAGAGCCCCGGCGCCGGCTTTTTCGGCTCGATCAAGGGCTATGACGATGTCGCCGCCGGCAAGGCCGGGAGCCTCTCCGGCGTCACCGTCGTCGATCCCTACACGGTCAAGTTCGAGCTGACCCGGCCCGACGCCACTTTCCTGCATGTCATGGCCATCAACTTCTCGCATGTCGTGCCGAAGGAAGAGGTCGAGAAATACGGCGCCGATTTCGGCAAGCATCCGGTCGGCACCGGCGCCTTCAAGCTCGCCGAATGGACACTCGGCCAGCGCATCGTCTTCGAGCGCAATGCGGACTATTGGCACAAGGGCCTGCCGCATCTGGACAAGATCACCTTCGAGATCGGCCAGGAGCCGATCGTGGCGCTGCTGCGCCTGCAGAAGGGCGAGATCGATGTGCCCGGCGACGGCATTCCGCCGGCAAAATTCCAGGAGGTGATGGCCGATCCGGAGCAGAAGGCGCGCGTCGTCGAAGGCGGCCAGCTGCACACCGGCTATGTCACCATGAACACCACCATGGCGCCGTTCGACAATGTGAAGGTGCGTCAGGCGGTCAACATGGCGATCAACAAGGCGCGCATCATCCAGATCATCAACGGCCGCGCTGTGCCGGCCAACCAGCCGCTGCCGCCGTCGATGCCGGGCTACGACAAGGAGTACAAGGGCTATCCCTATGACGTCGCCAAGGCCAAGGCGCTGCTTGCCGAGGCCGGCCATCCCGATGGTTTCGACACGCAATTGTTCGCCATGAACACCGATCCCAACCCGCGCATCGCTCAGGCGATCCAGCAGGATCTGGCGGCGATCGGCATCAAGGCCAGCATCCAGTCGCTGGCTCAGGCAAACGTCATTGCCGCCGGCGGCGACAAGGCCGGCGCACCGATGATCTGGTCCGGCGGCATGGCCTGGATCGCCGACTTCCCGGATCCGTCGAACTTCTACGGCCCGATCCTCGGCTGCGCCGGCGCGGTGCCGGGCGGCTGGAACTGGTCGTGGTACTGCAACAAGGATCTCGAGGCCAAGGCGGCCGAGGCCGACTCGGTGGTCGACCCGGCCAAGGCCGGCGAGCGCGACAAGATGTGGAGCGCCATCTACGACAAGGTGATGGAAGACGCGCCCTGGGCGCCGGTCTTCAACGAGCAGCGCTTCACCATGAAGTCGACGCGCATGGGCGGCGCCGACAACCTCTATGTCGACCCGGTCCATATCCCGATCAACTACGACAATGTGTACGTAAAAGATGTGCAATAACTGCGACTACACCATCCACGGGCGCCAACATCATTTCGGCTGGGACAATTCGTTTGTCCCGGCCGAGCGGGTGGCGCCCGGCTCGACCATCGAGTTCCAGTGCCTCGATTCCTCCGGCGGCCAGTTGCAGGCCGACAGCACGGTCGCCGACGTCGCCAGGCTCGACTTCGCCACCGTCAATCCGGTGACTGGGCCGATCTTCGTCGAGGGCGCCGAGCCGGGCGATGCACTGAAGGTGACGATCGAGATGTTCAAACCATCCGGCTTCGGCTGGACGGCCAACATTCCCGGTTTCGGGCTGCTCGCCGACGACTTCAAGGAGCCGGCGCTGAACATCTGGAAATACGACGCCGTCTCGCTCGAGCCGGCGCTGTTCGGCAAAAATGCGCGTGTGCCGTTGAAAGCCTTCGCCGGCACCATCGGCAACGCGCTGGCGGAAAAGGGCCACCATTCGGTGGTGCCGCCAAGGCGCGTCGGCGGCAATCTCGACATCCGCGATCTCGCCGCCGGCACCACGCTGTACCTGCCGGTGGAAGTGGCGGGCGCACTGTTTTCGGTCGGCGATACCCATGCCGCGCAAGGCGACGGCGAGGTTTGCGGCACGGCGATCGAAAGCCCGATGGACGTCGTGCTCAAGCTCGATCTGGTCAAGGATGCCAGGCTGAAGACGCCGCGCTTCACCACGCCAGGCCCGGTGACGCGCCATCTCGACGCCAAGGGTTATGAGGTGACGACCGGCATCGGCCCGGACCTGATGGCGGGCGCCAGGGAAGCGGTCGCGCAGATGGTCGACCTGCTCGCCGGGAGGTACAAGATCGACCCGGTCGAAGCCTATATGCTGGCCTCTGTGTGCGGCGATCTCAGGATCAGCGAGATCGTCGACATGCCGAACTGGGTGGTGTCGTTCTATTTTCCGCGCTGCGTGTTTGAATGATGTCAAGTCGGCGCTGCACCCCCCTCTGTCCTGCCGGACATCTCCCCCTCAAGGGGGGAGATCAGATGTCACTTCGGCTTTCGCCAATCTCTAATGTTGCAAGGGGGAGCGCCGGCCCACGTGACGGCCAATCTCCCCCCTTGAGGGGGAGATGTCCGGCAGGACAGAGGGGGGCGTGCCGGAATAAACCTCTCAGAACTTTGCCTTTGCAATGACCTCAACCCCCAAACCCGTCCTCGACATCGCCAACCTCTGCGTCAGCGTGCGCGGCGAGGACGGCGAGCGCGAGGTCGTCTCCGACCTGTCGCTGACGCTGGCGCGTGGCGAGACGCTCTGCATTGCCGGTGAATCCGGCTCCGGCAAATCGATGACCGCACTGGCCATCATGCAATTGCTGCCGCAGCCGGCGGCGCGCATATCGTCTGGGAAAATCCATCTGGGCGATACAGATCTGACGACTCTCGACGAGCGCCGGATGCGGCGCATTCGCGGCGACCGCATCGCCATGATCTTCCAGGAGCCGATGACCTCGCTCAACCCGGTGCTGTCGATCGGCCGGCAGCTCACCGAATCCATCGAGGCACACACCAGCCTGTCGCAGGGCGAAGCTCGTCAGCGCGCCATCGAGGCGTTGAAGGCGGTGCGCATTTCAGAGGCCGAAAGCCGGCTAAAGCAGTTTCCGCACGAACTGTCCGGCGGCATGCGCCAGCGGGTGATGATCGCCATGGCGCTGGCGCTCGAGCCGGACGTGCTGATCGCCGACGAGCCGACGACGGCCCTCGACGTCACCGTGCAAGGCGAGGTGCTGGAGCTGCTGCGCGACCTGCAGCGCCAGCACGGCACCAGCGTCATCCTGATCACCCACGACATGGGCGTCGTCGCCGAAATGGCCGACCGCGTCATCATCATGCGGCATGGCCGCATGGTCGAAGAGGGAAGAACCGCTGACATTTTTGCCAGGCCGCAAGCCGACTACACGCGCGAACTGCTTGCCGCCGTGCCGCGCATCGGCAGCGGTATCGGCCGCCAGAAATCCAGGGATGTCGAGGCGGCGGCGCCGGCCAATGTCGCCGAGGTCAAGGACCTGCATGTCCGCTTCGACCTGCATGGCGGCTTCTTCGGCCGGGTCACCCGCCGCGTCCACGCGGTGGAAGGCGTGACCTTCTCGATCGCGCCCAACGAGACGCTGGCGCTGGTCGGCGAATCCGGTTGCGGCAAGTCGACAACCGCCAAGGCGTTGGCCGGACTGGTGCCTTACAGCGGAGGCGTCGTCATCGGCGGCCGCAATTTGTCTGGCCTTGGCCGCGACGAGCGCAAGGCTGTGCGCCGCGACGTGCAGATGATTTTTCAGGATCCCTACGCCTCGCTCGACCCGCGCATGCGCGTCGGCGACCTCGTCGCCGAGCCGCTGCTGATCCATGGCATCGCCTCGAAGCAAGAACGCAGCCAGCGTGTCGCGGCGCTGTTCGAGCGCGTCGGCCTGTCGGCTGACCAGATGGATCTCTATCCGCATGAATTCTCCGGCGGCCAGCGCCAGCGCGTCTGTATTGCACGCGCTCTTGCGCTGCGGCCGAAGCTGATCATCGCCGACGAAAGCGTCTCGGCGCTCGACGTCTCGGTGCAGGCGCGTGTGCTCGATCTGTTGAAGGAATTGCAACGCGAATTCGGCGTCGCCTATCTCTTCATCTCGCACGACATGGCGGTGGTCGAGAACATCTCCGACCGCGTCGCCGTCATGTATCTCGGCCAGATCGTCGAAATGGGCACGCGCGACCAGGTCTTTTCCAACCCGCGCCACCCCTACACCAGACGCCTCATCGA
The DNA here is from genome assembly GCF_004022825.1 of Mesorhizobium sp. M7A.F.Ca.CA.004.04.2.1. Lineage (NCBI taxonomy): Bacteria > Pseudomonadati > Pseudomonadota > Alphaproteobacteria > Hyphomicrobiales > Phyllobacteriaceae > Mesorhizobium > Mesorhizobium sp. M7A.F.Ca.CA.004.04.2.1. The sequence continues at coordinate 4,306 of NZ_RZPH01000163.1, read as the reverse complement.
AGCCGTGCCGGTGCCCGATCCAGCCAAGCGAAGAAGCCGCTTCGCCCGCCTGGACCAGGAGATCCCGAGCGCCACCCGCAGGATCGGCGAGGCGCCGTTGAAACTGGCGCTGAGGGATTTCGGCAACGGCCATCTCGTCGCCGCCGAGGGCTGAGCCGGCACTGCCGCCGGCGGTTCACGTGTTTGTGTCTCTATCTCGTGCTCAAGGCTCGCGTTCCGCCGCCAAACCGTATCGCTTCGAGCACGAAATCCCTAACGGCCTCTTGCCCTCTGTCCCTATCTTCCTCATGTTCAATACCATTGCGATGATCGATCGTAGGAGGGTCGGTCGGATTCATCGCTATGGGAGGAAGTCAACCATGAAGGTAAGCCTTTTCGTTTCCGCGGCACTTCTCGCCGTATCCGCGATCCCCGCCTCGGCCGCTGAAATTTCCGACGGCAAGGTCAAGATCGGCATCCTCAACGACCAATCGGGCGTCTACGCCGATTTCGGCGGCAAGTGGTCGGTCGAGGCGGCCAAGATGGCGGTCGAGGATTTCGGCGGCAAGGTGCAGGGAGCGCCGATAGAAATCATCAGCGCCGACCACCAGAACAAACCGGATATCGCCTCCAACATCGCGCGGCAGTGGTATGACACCGAGCAGGTCGATGCCATCATGGAACTGACGACCTCTTCGGTGGCGCTCGCCGTCCAGGGGATTTCCAAGGAAAAGAAGAAGATCGACATCGTCACCGGCGCGGCGACCACGGAGCTGACCGGCAAACAATGCTCGCCCTATGGCTTCCACTGGGCCTATGACACTCATTCGCAAGCGATTGGGACAGGCGGCTCTCTCGTGCAGCAGGGCGGCGACAGCTGGTTCTTCGTCACCGTCGACTATGCATTCGGCTATTCGCTGAAGGATCAGACCACCAAGTTCGTCGAGAGCCATGGCGGCAAGGTGCTGGGCGAGGTGCGTTATCCCCTGGGATCGACCGATTATTCGTCCTTCCTGCTGCAGGCGCAATCGTCGGGCGCCAAGGTCATCGGCCTGGCCAATGCCGGCCTCGATACCTCCAACTCGATCAAGCAGGCGGCCGAATTCGGCATCGTGCAGGGCGGTCAGCGTCTTGCCGCACTCCTGTTCACGCTGGCCGAGGTGCATGGGCTTGGCCTTCAAGCGGCGCAGGGCGTTGTGCTGACCGAAGGCTATTATTGGGATCGCGACGACAAGAGCCGCGAATTCGGGCAGCGCTTTTTCAAGCGCACCAACCGCATGCCGAACATGATCCAGGCCTCGACCTATTCAGCGGTGACGCAGTACCTGAAAGCGATCGACAAGGCCGGCACGGACGAGACCGAAGCCGTCGCCAAGCAACTGCATTCGATGCCTGTGGACGACGCCGCGATAACCAACGGCAAAGTGCAGGCGGACGGCAACATGGTCCACGACATGTACCTCTATCAGGTCAAGTCGCCAGCCGAGAGCACCAAGGAGTGGGACTACTACAAATATCTCGCCACCATTCCTGGCAACGAGGCCTTCCTGAGCGAAAAGGAAAGCGGCTGTCCGACGGCCGGCCAGTGATCGGCGCGGCCGATGGCGCCGACTGACCTGAGCGCGAACGAGCCGCCTGTGGTGCTTTCCGCCCGCGGGTTGCGGCGTGACTTTGCCGGCTTCATCGCCGTGAAAAACGTCGATCTGGATGTTCGCCATGGCAACATCCATGCCCTGATCGGACCCAACGGCGCCGGCAAGACGACCGTCTTCAACCTGCTCACCAAGTTCCTGGCGCCGACCAGCGGCAGGATCGAGCTGCTTGGCCACGACATCACCCGCACGTCGCCGGCCAGGGTCGCGCGAATGGGTCTGGTGCGCTCGTTCCAGATATCGGCGATTTTTCCGCATCTCAGCGTGCTCGACAATGTGCGCGTCGCCCTGCAGCGGCCGGGCGGGCTCAGCGTTCAGTTCTGGCGCTCGCTGGCGGCGCTCGACCGGCTGACGCCGCGCGCCGAGGAATTGCTGCGCTCGGTCGGTCTCGACGACGCCAGGAACAGGCTCGCCGGCGACCTTTCCTATGGCAGGAAACGCGTGCTCGAGATCGCCACGACCCTGGCGCTCGATCCGAAAGTGCTGCTGCTGGACGAGCCGATGGCCGGCATGGGGCACGAGGACGTGGCCACGGTTTCCGACCTTATCCGTTCGGTGGCCAAGGATCGCGCCGTGCTGATGGTCGAGCACAATCTGACTGTGGTGGCCGACCTTTGCGACTGGATAACGGTCATGCAGCGCGGCGAGGTGCTGGCCGCCGGCGACTACGCCACGGTCAGCCGCGACGAGCGCGTCAAGATCGCCTATATGGGCACCGCCGATGACTAGTACCGCACCTCTGCTTGCCGTCAGCGGCCTCAACGCCTGGTATGGCGAGGGCCATGCGCTGCACGGCGTCGATCTGGAAGTGTATTCCGGCGAGACGGTCACACTGCTCGGCCGCAATGGCGTCGGCAAGACGACGACGCTGCGGGCCATCATGGGGCTGATCCGCAAGCGAACCGGCGGGATCGCCTTCGACGGCCAGGATCTGATGCGGCTGCCGCTGCACCGCACCGCGCATCAGGGCATCGGCTTCGTGCCGGAGGAGCGCGGTATTTTCGCCACGCTGACCGTCGACGAGAACCTGGTTCTGCCGCCGGTCGTGGCCGAGGGCGGCATGAGCGTCGAGGAGATATTCGATCTGTTCCCCAATCTGAAGGAGCGGCGCAACAGTCCCGGCACCAGGCTGTCGGGCGGCGAACAGCAGATGCTGGCGATCGCGCGCATGTTGAGAACGGGTGTGAAAATGCTGCTTCTCGACGAGCCGACGGAGGGGCTCGCTCCCGTCATCGTGCAGCGCATCGGCGCGTTGCTGGCGACGTTGAAAAAGCGCGGCATGACGATCCTGCTGGTCGAGCAGAACTTCCGCTTCGCCAGCCGTGTCGCCGATCGTTTCTATCTGATGGAGCACGGCAAGGTGGTGGCAGGGTTCCCGGTCGGCGAGTTGCCGGACCGCATGACGCAGCTCCACGAAGTCCTGGGTGTATGATGGCGCCATGACGATGATCTTCGGCATCCCCGTTCAGGCCTTCCTCGGCCAGTTGCTGGTCGGCCTGATCAACGGCTCGTTCTACGCCATGCTGAGCCTGGGCCTGGCCGTCATATTCGGCTTGCTGCGCGTCATCAATTTCGCCCATGGCGCCCAGTATATGCTCGGCGCCTTCGTCGGCTATCTGCTGCTCACCTATCTCGGCATCGGCTACTGGCCGGCGCTGATCCTTGCGCCGCTGATCGTCGGTGTCTTCGGCATCGTGGTCGAGCGCCTGGCGCTGTCGCGGCTGTACGATCTCGACCCGCTCTACGGGCTGCTCTTCACCTTCGGCCTCGCGCTCGTGCTCGAAGGCATCTTCCGCTACTATTACGGCGTCTCGGGAAACCCCTACGCGGTGCCGCCACTGCTTTCGGGAGGCACCAATCTCGGCTTCATGTTCCTGCCCAACTATCGCGGCTGGGTCGTCGTCGCCTCGCTGATCGTCTGCTTCGGAACCTGGGCGCTGATCGAGAAGACCAGGCTCGGTTCCTACCTGCGCGCCGCAACGGAGAATCCCCGCCTCGTCCAGGCTTTCGGCGTCAACGTGCCCTTGCTGCTGACCCTGACCTACGGCCTCGGCTCCGCGTTGGCTGGGCTTGCCGGAATTCTGGCAGCGCCGATCTATCAGGTGAGCCCGCTTATGGGGTCGGATCTCATCATCGTCGTCTTCGCCGTCGTCGTGGTCGGCGGCATGGGATCGATCCTCGGCGCGATCGTCACCGGCTATATGCTTGGCCTTGCCGAGGGCCTGACCAAGGTCTTCTATCCCGAGGCCTCAAACCTCGTGGTCTTCGTCATCATGGCCATCGTGCTTCTGGTCCGGCCGGCCGGCCTGTTCGGAAGGGACGCCTGACATGTCGGAAGAGACATCTGACATGTCGGAACTGACGCTTCGCGAGACATCGGCCAAAACGTCGGCACGGCTTGAATGGACGCTGGTCGGGCTCGGCATCCTGGCGCTGCTGGTGGCGCCTTTCCTGGTCTATCCGATCTTCCTGATGAAGATGCTGTGCTTTGCGCTGTTTGCCTGTGCGTTCAATCTCCTGCTTGGCTACACCGGGCTGCTGTCGTTCGGCCACGCCACCTTTTTCGGCGGCGCCGCCTACTTCACGGCGCATGCCGTCAAGGTCTGGGGCTGGCCGCCGGAAGCCGGCATTCTGCTCGGCATGGCGGGGGCGGCCCTGCTTGGCTTCGTCATGGG
>NZ_RZPH01001640.1:0-666 GCF_004022825.1 Mesorhizobium sp. M7A.F.Ca.CA.004.04.2.1 | reverse complement strand
GATCTCTATCGAACGCTCCGGCGACATCTCGTAGGCGGCGCCATCGATATGCGAGCGGAAGGTGACGCCCTTTTCGGTCAGCTTTCTCAGCTTCGACAGCGACATCACCTGGAAACCGCCGCTGTCGGTCAGGATAGGATGCGGCCAGCGGGCGAATTCATGCAAACCGCCGAGCCGCGCCACACGCTCGGCGCCGGGCCGCAGCATCAGATGATAGGTGTTGCCCAGGATGATGTCGGCGCCGACACCGCGCACCTGGTCCATATACATGGCCTTGACGGTGCCGCCGGTGCCGACCGGCATGAAGGCCGGCGTGCGGATTTCGCCGCGCGGCATGTCGATCACGCCGCGTCGCGCCTTGCCGTCGGTTGCCAGAACCTTGAAGCTGAACGGCTTAGCCATTGAATTCCTTGTCGTGGATCGGGGCGTCCGGCGCCTGATTGTCGAGCGACTGGCGGTAGTGGATGCAGCCGCGCATGGCGGAATCGAGGTGCTGGCGAATGCCGGCGCGCAGCTTTTTCAATTCCGCATTCAGCGCATAGCGGTCAAAGGCTTGCAGATCATCGTCCATCGCTCGTCTCCGCTCGGAAAAGCAGGCTTGCGTCGCCATAGGAATAGAATCTGTAACGGTTCTCGATCGCATGGGCATAGGCCGCACGCATCGTG
>NZ_RZPH01001639.1:0-666 GCF_004022825.1 Mesorhizobium sp. M7A.F.Ca.CA.004.04.2.1 | reverse complement strand
TTGCAATCGCCTAACTTGCCGCGGATGACGCCGCAGGACATCACCAAGCTGATCGTCCGGACTTCGATGAAGGATCGGGCCGCGTTCGATCTGCTTTACCGGCAGACCAGCGCGAAACTTTTTGGCGTCTGTCTTCGTGTATTGAACGACCGGGGAGATGCGGAAGAAGCGCTACAGGAAGTCTTCGTCAAGATATGGACGAAGGCGGATCGTTTTGCCGTCTCCGATCTAAGCCCGATCTCCTGGCTGGTGGCAATTGCGCGTAATCATGCGATCGATCGCATACGAGCGCGGCGCAGGCCTGCCGCCGACATCGATGCCGCGCTCGACGTGGCCGATCCGGCGCCGGGGCCTGAAGCGATGGCGGTGGCGGGAGACGAATCCGAACGTATCCACCATTGTCTCGATGAGTTGGAGAAGGACCGGGCAGCCGCCGTCCGGGGCGCCTATCTCAAGGGCGAGAGCTATGCCGAACTGGCGGAGCGCCATGGCGTGCCGCTGAACACGATGCGTACATGGCTGCGCCGCAGCCTGTTGAAACTCAGAGAATGTCTGGAAAGATGACGCTGGCAGAAGACACAGGACCGGAACGTGGAGGCGACGACCTGCTCGCCGCCGAATACGTTCTCGGCGTGCTCGATGCCGACGAACGCCAGATCGTCGCCC
>NZ_RZPH01001638.1:0-668 GCF_004022825.1 Mesorhizobium sp. M7A.F.Ca.CA.004.04.2.1 | reverse complement strand
CGACCAGGCGGACATGGCATTTCTGTGCCCATTTGCTGATCAGGTCGCGCGTGTATTGGCGCTTGACGGTGCCAGGCGTCGCCAGCACCGAAACCAGCCCTGAGCGCGTACGTTCCGCCGCCGGTTTGATCGCAGGCACCATGCCGACGAAAGGATGCTCGGGAAATCTATCGCGCAACGCATCGATCACCAACGTCGAGGCGGTGTTGCAGGCGATGACGGAAATGGCCGGCGCAAAGCGCTCAAGCAGTTTGCCGAACAATTCGAGTATATGCGCCCTCAGCGCCGGCTCTTCCCAAGCGCCGTAGGGAAACGCAGCGTCGTCGGCGACATAGATGAAGCGGCGATCGGGCATCAGCACGCGCGCCTCGCGCAGCACGGTAAGCCCGCCGATGCCCGAATCGAACATCAGGATCGGCCGCTCAGTCATTGTCGGTTCCTTTTCCGCCAAGCGGCGGTATGTCATCGTCCTTGCCGGTGTCGGCAAGGCGCGCCGCTTCCGCCTTGCGGGCCCGCGCGGCGGCCGCGGGCAAGCGCCGCGGGTCGTCGCCAGGGGACCCGTCGCCGCGCGGCATCGCCGGAGAAAACCTGTCGAGCGACGAAATAATGCCGCGCAGCACCTTCAGCTCCGGTTCGGCAAAACCGGGGCGTGTCAGCACCGCGCGAAG
>NZ_RZPH01001637.1:0-669 GCF_004022825.1 Mesorhizobium sp. M7A.F.Ca.CA.004.04.2.1 | reverse complement strand
CCATGGGGCTGGCCGCCATGGGCCTGCAGGCCGACATCTCGCAGCTGCGCTCGCGCGGCCTGCGCCCGCTGGCGCTCGCCTTCTCGGCCTTCCTGTTCATCGGCTGCTTCAGCCTGATGCTGGTGAAATTCACCTAGTCTAAACCGGGCCTCAGTCCTCGAACGAACTCGACGCGGCATAGATCGCCGCCAGCGTCTCGATGCCGGCCTGGTCGGCCTTGTCGAAGCGGCCGGGCAGCGGGCTGTCGAGATCGAGCACGCCGAAGACGCCTTCATCGTCCTCAAGCAGCACCACCAGTTCCGAGCGCGAGTCGGCATCGCAGGCGATGTGGCCGGGAAAATCATGCACGTCCTTGATCAGCATAGAGGTGCCGAGTTCGACCGCCGTTCCGCACACGCCCTTGCCGACGGCGATGCGCACGCAGGCCGGCTTGCCCTGGAACGGCCCGAGCACCATTTCCTCGTCCGATTGCAGGAAATAGAACCCGGCCCAGTTGAGGTCCGGCACCATCTGGAAGATGAGTGCTGCGGTGTTGGCGGCGTTGGCGATCGAATCGCGCTCGCCGTCGAGCAGCGCCTTAAGCTGAGTGGCGAGGTCGCGGTAGAACGCGGCCTTGTCTGAGGTGTCGATGGCCTTGGCCGCAAACATGAACGTGTCTCCGTATAGGGG
>NZ_RZPH01001636.1:0-670 GCF_004022825.1 Mesorhizobium sp. M7A.F.Ca.CA.004.04.2.1 | reverse complement strand
CGGCTCCCAGACTCAGGCACATTTCCCCACGGTCTTCAAGCGCTTTGCCGGCATCACTCCCGGCCGCTGGCGCCAGTCCAACCGCCTCCAAGCATGAAGCTTTCGGCCCCCGCCGTCGCATGGCAATGACCTCGCCGCGCCCTGCCTGCGCGATATATTTTCCTCGGAGTTGAGACTGCAAAAGGCCTCCCAGCCATTGCGATTGTGGTAGCGAGACGCCGATACCGGAGTGTGGAAGTCTGGGCCGGTATATGGTGTAAGTCGAGTTTACGTCTGCCGTAGTGCACTTCGCTTCCCGGGGGCATCCCTCTCAGCACTCGCGTTCGGGGCGGTAACGCAACCTCTTGGCCCGCTCAGGCAAAGGTCCGGCATCAAAAGACCTTCATTCCATCGCGAAGTTCTGCGAGCGCTTACAAAACTGTCTTACGACGATTTTCATTCAACGTATTGCATTTCCGCTCAGAAGGCGACTGAACGCTAGCGCGATTCCCCGAAGCGGAGATGTCTGCTCCGGCAACACCGGCACGGCATTTCCCAGGACGTGAACGCTTCCGCGCAGGACCGCTGCTGGCCAGCCAAAGCCGTCCGGAACGTTGCCATCGGCGATGAAGGGGTAAGGGGCACATAGCAGTGCGACAAGCAGCCGCTTCACCGAAAAATCATCGCTGAG
>NZ_RZPH01001635.1:0-673 GCF_004022825.1 Mesorhizobium sp. M7A.F.Ca.CA.004.04.2.1 | reverse complement strand
GTGCAGGGCTACAAGGCGGCATCAGAGGAAAAGCTGATCGAGATGGCGCCTGATGTCATCCTGATGATGAGCGACGGCAAGGGTGGCCCGACGCCCGAGCAGGTGTTCGGCAACCGCGCGCTGGCGGCAACGCCGGCGGCGGCCAACAAGGCGCTGGTCGTGCTTGACGGCGCCTACATGATCGGCTTCGGCCCGCGCACATCAGATGCGATCCGCGACCTGGCGAAGGCGCTCTATCCGGAAGGGGAATGACGTCGCGAAAATCGCAAGGCGTTTCGGCTGGGCAGTACCAATTCGTCGTCGAACCCGTTGCGCTTGATAAATCCTGTCCGTCCGGATTTCTCCGGATCGGCTTCCGCCCGAACAAACTTGGCGGCTCGGCCTGAAACATTGACACGATATTCTAAGCCGCGCGGTTGACCGTGAATGTGCTCTCCAGCCTATAATTATACTAAATTCATAGACTAACTGCGAACGTTCGAGGCGCTCGCACCTTGGCCTGTGAAAACCGGCTGCACAAAGGGAGCGCGCATCAATGCCGAAGACAGAGTCCAATCCGATCGACCTCGGCACCAGGGCGGCCGATTTCCTGCTGCCCGACGCGCAAGGCGTGCTGCACCGCCTCGTCGATTTCGACGCCAAGCCGGCCTTGCTCGTCGCCTTTATTTCCAAC
>NZ_RZPH01001634.1:0-674 GCF_004022825.1 Mesorhizobium sp. M7A.F.Ca.CA.004.04.2.1 | reverse complement strand
AGCACCGCCAGCCACGTCGCCATGCTGGCGCGCTCGCGCGGCGTGCCCATGGTGGTCGGGCTCGGTGATTCGCCGGCTCACCTTGCCGCCCTCGCCCTGCTCGACGCCGAACATGGCGGCATCGTGCTTTCGCCCTCGAAGGCCCAAATCGCTGCCTTTCGGCAATCCTCCTCATCATTCCGGGCGCGCCGCGATCGGGCCGGGACCTTCCTGGCGCGACCGGCGGTGACCAAGGCCGGCACGGCGGTGCGGATGCAGGTCAACATCGCCGACCCGTCCGAGGTCGACGGCATCGATATCGCCACCTGCGACGGGGTCGGGCTGATGCGCACCGAATTCCTGTTCGGCAAGACGCTGCCGGACGAGGGGACACAGTATCGCGCCTATCGCAAGGTGCTGGAATGGGCTGGTGAAAAACCGGTGACGATCCGCACCGTCGATGCCGGCGGCGACAAGCCGGTGCCCGGCTTCACCGTCGAGGAGAGCAATCCGTTCCTCGGCCTGCGCGGAATCAGGCTGTCGCTGGCAAGACCGGAGGTGTTTCGTGTACAGATCCGGGCACTGCTGCGCGCCGCGGTGCACGGCAATCTGAAAGTGATGTTTCCGATGATCGCCATTGTGGAGGAATACCGACAGGCAGCGGCGAACATCGCCGCTGCCTGTCGGTATTCCTC
>NZ_RZPH01001633.1:0-679 GCF_004022825.1 Mesorhizobium sp. M7A.F.Ca.CA.004.04.2.1 | reverse complement strand
GGCTGTCATAGTCGAGGCCGTATTTCTTCAAGCCGCCGAGCTTGAAGTTCTCGATCAGCACGTCCGAGGTGGCGACCAGCCGGCGCACGGTCTCCGCGCCTTCCGGCGTCGAGAAATCGATGGCGATGGAGCGCTTGCCGCGATTGCAGGAATGGTAATAGGCGGCCGACAGGTTCTCGCCGTCCTTGCCCATGACGAAGGGCGGGCCCCATTTGCGGGTGTCGTCGCCGCCATCGGGGCTCTCGACCTTGATGACATCGGCGCCGAGATCGGCGAGCAACTGCCCGGCCCATGGCCCGGCAAGGATGCGGGCGAGTTCGACGACGCGGACGCCTTTCAGCGGGGGCTCAGCCATGAATCACCGTGATTGCCGCAATCACCGTGATTGCTGCGAAACCAGAGCCTCTATCAAGCCCTGCAACGGCTGTCACGGCTCTTGCAATGGGCCAATCCGTCACGCTTTGAGGACTTCGTCGGCCCAAATGGCGAAATCATCCATGATGATGTCGCGATTCACCTCGTTCAGGCTTTCGTGGCGGGTGTCGGCGTAAACCTTTGAAACCAGATTCGAAAAGCCCATGGCGCGCATGCGGCTGGCAAGATGCGTGATCCCTTTGCCATAATCCGAGGCGGGATCCCTTTCGCCGCCGACGATGCTGATGGGCAGGTCGCGTCGGAG
>NZ_RZPH01001632.1:0-680 GCF_004022825.1 Mesorhizobium sp. M7A.F.Ca.CA.004.04.2.1 | reverse complement strand
CCTCGACAACCGCTGCAATATCGTCGGCGCCGCCGGTGCTGGTGCCGCCGACGCAAGCGATGATGCCGGCCGGCAGCATGCCGGCTTCCCTGTCGGCGATGATTGCCGCCTCGAGTGCCGCCGTATCCATGGCGCGAAAGCGGCCGGCGACGGGAATGCGCACGAGATTGTCCTCGCCTATGCCGGACACCCAGATCGCCCGGTCAATCGAAGTATGCACCTGGTCGGAGGAGTAGATGCGCAGCCGCGCCTGCCCTGCCAGGCCTTGTTTGTTGCCTTGCCAATCGAGCGCCCGTTCGCGCATGGTCAGCACTGCGGCCAGTGTCGCCGACGAGGCTGAATCCTGGACTACGCCCGAGAAACCTTCCGGCAGGCCGAGCGCCTGGCGCATCCAGTCGACGGTGCGCGTTTCGAGTTCGGTCGCCGCCGGCGACGTCTGCCAGAGCATGCATTGCGCGGCCATCGCCGAAACCAGATATTCCGCCACCACCGAAACCGGCGCCGCATTGGCCGGGAAATAGGCGAAGAAGCGGGGATGCTGCCAATGCGTCATTCCCGGCAGGATCTTCTCTTCGAAGTCGGCGAAGATCCGGTCCATCGGCTCGGCGTCTTCGGGCGGCGAAGCCTCAATGCTTCGAAAAATGTCGCCCGGTTCGACCAGCGGCCGCACCGGCCGCTCG
>NZ_RZPH01001631.1:0-680 GCF_004022825.1 Mesorhizobium sp. M7A.F.Ca.CA.004.04.2.1 | reverse complement strand
CCTTGGCCGCGGCGCTCGCCGCGGCCAAGGTCGACCTGCGCATCGCGCCGCCGCTGACGCGCGACTGAGGCGCAACATTTTCACTTTATCCCCAAGGAGACGACTCGATGGTATTTGAATTTTTCGGCGACAAGAAGAAGGCTGTCATCTCGATGGCACATATCGGTGCCCTGCCGGGAACGCCCCTTTATGATGCCGATGGCGGCCTCGACAAGCTGATCGATGGCGTACTCTCCGACATCCGCAAGCTGCAGAGCGGCGGCGTCGATGCCATCATGTTCGGCAACGAGAACGACCGCCCCTATGTCTTCAAGGCGCCGCCCGAAGGTATTGCCGCCATGACTGCGATCGTCCAGGCGGTGAAACCCGAGCTGAAGGTGCCGTTTGGCGTCAATTATCTCTGGGATCCGACTGCCAGCGTCGCGATCGGGGCTGCCACCGGAGCCCGTTTCGTGCGCGAGATCTTCACCGGCCTGTTTGCTTCCGACATGGGCCTGTGGGAGCCCGATTGCGCCGCCGCCTCGCGCCTGCGGCACAATCTTGGCCGCGACGACATGAAGCTTCTCTTCAACATCAATGCAGAGTTCGCACACTCGCTCGACCAGCGTCCTATTGAATTGCGCGCCAAGAGCGCGGTGTTCTCGTCGATGGCCGACGCCATCCTCGTTTCCGGTCCGATC
>NZ_RZPH01000162.1:0-8518 GCF_004022825.1 Mesorhizobium sp. M7A.F.Ca.CA.004.04.2.1 | reverse complement strand
GGTTCAGCCAGTTCGCCGGCGCGGCCATGCCGATCGCCAACGCCACACCGACACAATACCGAGGGCCGCAATCTGCGGCGTCGTAGCGTCCGTCTCCATCTGATGGCCGCTGCGTTTGGACTTGTGGGAGGTGTTGCGGCTTCGTCGATCGTCGCCGGCGTTGGGGTGATGCGTAGCGTGCTGTTGGTGGGCGGTCGGCTCTCCACTGCTCGTTTCGTTCGCCTGCGGGCGCTGCGTCATCAATCCGTGCTTCAGCCCGCGCGCGACCAGCCAGACATTGGCCGGATAGGCGAGCGTGAAGCCGGCGATGACGCCGATCGACATCACGCCCCAGAACAAAAGCTCGGTCGGCTCCATGGCGCGCATGTCGCGTCCCATCATCAGAAAGCTCATGACGGGCGCCATGCCGGCCATCATGAAATTCATCGAGATGAACTCGGGCAAGAAGCTCTTGCGCACGTTCTCCCAGTAGGTGCCGCCCATCATCGATTTCATGAACAGCGATTGGAAGATGAACAGGCCGAAGGCAAAGCCCGCCAGATATTCGACGATGAGGTCGAGCCACATCGGCAGGCCAAGCGTTGCCGTGATGACTGCGGCGAGAATGATGCCGGTCGCATCGCCGGCAACGCAGTGGATGGTCGAGCCGACCCCCTGTTTCCACAGCGGCCTGGTGAAGTCTTCATGCTCGCCTGGACGTGGCTCCTTGTCTGCAAGCACATAAAGCAGCAGCCCCAATGGACCCATATAGAGGGTCACCAGGATGAAGCCCCATTTCATCACCACCGGTTCGGGATTGTTGCGGTATTGATCGAAGCCGACATAAAGCGTCGAGGCGGCGGCAAGAGCGAACCAGACGGCAAGGAAATAGTCGATTGGCTGGATGAACATGGATGCATCCCGTCGCGGATCAGTGGCTTGTCACAAGCAGCCCCCGTCGATGAACGCAGCCGGCGTGTTTATGATCCCGCCGGCCCAATCCGGTTGTGTCGAATTCTCCAGCCTGGCGCTCTTGTCGAAGCATTAACGCGCGGTAATTCCCTTGAAGGCGTGGGCGCTTCGCTGCCTCAACAGGAGCTGGCCATGAAACATCAAACACTCGACCAACTGCATGCCGTCGCCAAGATTGAATCGTCGGCTGCTTATTCCGCCATGACACGAAATCAGCGCATAGAGCGCTGGGCTGAACTGCTGGAGCGTAATCCCGAGCGATGCCTTGGGGCGTTTGCAGGCACCGAACATCTGCACCCTGAAGCACGTTCATTGATGCGGGGCGAGGGAACGGCAATTTCGGTCGCCTTCGAGGATCCAGTGCTGCGCGCATCGGGTTTAAAGGACGACACATACGGTGAGGCAAGGCGCTTTTTCGAACTGAACGACTGGCAGCTGCACGACATCGTCTGCGATTGCCACGTCGGCTCAACCATGAAAGCGCGCTGGGCTGCGACGCGGGTCCGCTCAGCCATCAGCGGCAGGTTCTTTGCGTGGTTGCGGCAAAGGATAATGCGCTGACCGTAGTTGGGGATCGTCGTCGCTTCGGTGCGGCATACGATCCCCTGTCTTGCCGATTGGATGTCTTGCCAATCGGATTGTCTTGCCGACGCGGATCAACGCTTGTCCTGGTACAGCCGGTTGGTCGCCCGGTCGCTCTCCCGTTGTTCGGCGGGTCCACGCCGACGGCGTGCGATAACGGCATAGGCCATCAGCACGATCAGCAGCAATGGGCCGCCGGCAACGACGACCAACCACATGATATCTCCAAACATGGCGGCATCTCCTTTCCCAGACAACCGGCGAGGAGGAGAACCGTTCCGTGCAGCAGGCCACCTCGGTCGCCCCTGGTCATTAACTTACGAATTGCGTTCGTAGGTTCCGATGAGTTCAGCCTGCTCAAGCGAATGTTTCTGCGCCTCCCGCCAGATGCGCTCGATGCCCACGCTCGCTGGAATGGCAAGGCTCGGCGTGTCGAGCGCGGCCAGCCGGAAATGGTAATGGTGAACGCCATGTCCGACCGGCGGTTCAGGGCCGTCGTAATAGGCGTTGCCAAAATCATTCGTTGCTTGCCTGAGGGCGCCCGGACCCGGCTTGCCGCTTTCGGCCTCGGGAAGTTCCCTCGTGTCCGGGGAGATGTTGAACACCGCCCAATGACCAAACGTTCCGCTCGGCGCGTCAGGATCCTGAACGACGAGAACGAGACTCTTTGCTTCGTCCGGCACTCCAGACCATTTCAGCGGCGGCGATACGTTTTTGCCGTCTCGTGTGTATCTTTCGGGAATTTGTCCGCCTTCGGCAAAGGCGGCACTGCTAAGGGCAAGTGGCATGGTTCACTCCTTCCGGCGAAGTTGATCGCAGCGACGCGCAGGGCAGCTATTTGTTGGTCCGCATCTTTTGTCTTGGATCGATCCCGCCAGCGGCGGTCGTGTCGTTTTCGACGTCACCTTCGACCGTATTCTCGCCTTCAAGCTCGAACTCTTCGCCTTCCTTGATCGTTCCCTTGGAAGTCCCGATACCAGGATTGTTCGCCAAGTCGGCATCGCTCGGTTTCTTCCATTTCGGATGTTTGGTTCCGGTCATGAGAAAACTCCTTCGACGGGGATTGCAGTTTTGAAATCGCAGACCGGATAGTTCGTTCCGGTTCCACGCCTCAGCTTCTTCATTGGTTCGCCGCGCGCCGGCTAAAGCCCGAACGGGCAGGTGTCGGGAACGCCGGTTCTTGCATGCTCCGGGCCAAGCGGCGTCACTGCCGCGGTTTTGTCGAACCATAGGAACGCGTCGAACTGCCGGGGCAGGGAAGCGTCCGCATAGTGGCTGCCCAGCTCGGTTTCCGGCCGGTAGATCACCCCGATGAATCGCTCCAGCCTGCGTTCCAGCAGCCGCTCACGCAGCGTTGTGTCGCGCCCGAGGTCGAGCAGGAACCGCGACACAAGGGAATCGTGGCAAAGCCGTTCGTAGCTGTCGGCGTGCGACGCGCGGATTTGCTTCACCTCCATTTTGCCGTCCCAGTCGCTGGCGGCCGCTACAGTGCCGGAATGCGTGCCCATACCGATCAGCGCTGCCTCATCCCCGAAACGCTGCCGGCAGAGCTGGCCGATGTTCAGTTCGTCCCTGACGACGCCCATCTCGGTAAAGCGGGCATCGCCGATATGGGAATTGTGCGCCCACACCACGGCCTTGGCGTTGGGGCCGCCGGCATGCAGCAAATGTTCCAACGTTTCGAACATGTGCGTGTCGCGCAGGTTCCAGGACTCCGCGCCGCCATAGTACATGATCCGGTAATAGTGTTCGGCGGACGCGATCAGCCGGGCATTCTGACTGGCGTCGAGAAAGTCGGTGCCGTCCCTTTTTGCATATTCGAGCTGTTTGGCGAGCAAGTCCCGGCATTGTTCCAGCACCGCTTTCTCGCATTTTTGATAGCCGGCGGTGAGCACCGCGCGGCCGTAGGTGGACGGATCGTGTTGCCAGGGCGTCAGGCAGCCATAGCGTTCGCGCGCGATCTTGGCTGCCGGGGGATCGACCCGGTCGAGATAATCGAGGACCGCGCCGATGGAACCGCTCATATTGTAGATGTCGAGGCCGTAGAACCCTGCTTGCGCCGAAGGCTCTAGCTTCTCGTTGTGACGGCGCATCCAGTCGGTGAAGGCCGCGACATCGGTGTTGCGCCACATCCAGGTCGGAAATCGCTGGAATGGCGCGCCAGTGCCGGTTCGCGGCCGACGATGGCGAACATAGCGGTCGATCGCCGCTGCGTCGGGCCAGTCCGCCTCGACCGCGACGATGGTGAAGCCGTGGCGTTCGATGAGCCTGCGGGTGATCGCCGCGCGCGCCCTGTAGAATTCGGACGTGCCATGGCTTGCCTCGCCAAGCAGAACAATGCGCCGGTCGGCAAACCGATCGAACAATGCGCCGAAGGCCGGATCGTCGAAATCGGGCAGGGGTTCGGCCGCGGCCGCGATCATATCAGGCAGGCTGATCGGATGGGGATGTCGAAGCGGACGACCAACGTCGGTGGCTGTGCCGTTTTCCGACCAACCCTGCTCGCCGATCAGAGGGACGAAGCGCACGCCGCCGAAATCCTCCTCGCTATAGGTTGCGGCGCCTGTCCGGGTGACTTTGAGCAGACGTTGCAAATCCGGGTCGTCGCCGACCGGAATGACGAGCCTGCCGCCGACATCGAGTTGCTCCTGAAGGGCGAGCGGTGCGCCGGGACCACTGGCTGTCACCACGATGGCGTCGAACGGCGCCGCCTGCGGCCAGCCCTTGGTGCCATCGCCTGTCCGAACCTCGATGTTTTGGTAGCCGAGTTTTTCAAACCGCCGCTTCGCGGCTTCGGCCAAACCGGGATGACGCTCTATCGTGTAGACCTGTTCGACGATCCGGCTCATCACCGCGGCCGCGTATCCCGAGCCGGTGCCAATTTCGAGCACATGGTCACCCGGTTTGACATCCGCCATCTCGATCATGAACGCGACAATGTAGGGTTGCGATATGGTCTGGCCATCGGCGATCGGCAGCGGCGTGTCTTCGTAAGCAAATTCCTCGAAGCCGGGTTCGACGAAGGCCTCGCGTGGAACTTCGCGCATTGCCTGCAGAATCTCACGGTCATGAATGCCACGCCGGCCGACATGGATATTGACCATTCGATCACGGGCACGAGGAAGATCGAGCATCTTTTAGCTCCCTTTGGTGCAACGCTTCGAGGCTATCCTTCGCGGTACCTGCCTTGAGCCTGGTCTTCGCGATTTCAGTTTCTAACCGCCGGAGGACTTCAAGGTTCCCGCCTATTTGCGGATAGGGCCGCAAGCCCGGCCGAGATGGCGTCCGGTCTCTCGGCCGCGTGGGTCGTGACGCCGACCCGAACGCGGCAGTCGGGGGTTGCTCAAGCGCAAAGATGCCCCAGTTATCACCAGCGAACCGAAGCTGGAGATGTCGATGAACGACAAGGCTGCCGCGACGCCGAAGGCCATCGGCCACGAACGGATCGACCTCATGGACCGCTACTGGCGCGCCGCGAATTACATCTCGGTCGGCCAGATCTACCTGCTCGACAATCCGCTGTTGCGCGAACCGTTGAAGGCCGAACACGTCAAGCCGCGGCTGCTTGGCCATTGGGGCACGACGCCGGGGCTGAACTTTCTCTACGTGCATCTGAACCGCGTCATACGCGAACGCGACCTCGATGCTCTGTTTATCTGCGGGCCGGGCCATGGCGGTCCCGCAATGGTCGCCAACGCCTGGCTCGAGGGCACCTATAGCGAGATCTATCCCGATATCGGGCAGGGCGAAGACGGCCTCAGGAAACTGTTCCGGCAGTTTTCCTTCCCCGGCGGCGTGCCAAGCCATGCCGCGCCCGAGACGCCAGGCTCCATCCATGAGGGTGGTGAATTGGGATATGCGTTGGTTCACGCCTTTGGCGCGGCCTTCGACAACCCGGATCTGGTGGTTGCCTGTATCGTTGGTGACGGCGAAGCCGAGACCGGTCCGCTCGCGGCGGCATGGCATTCCAACAAGTTCCTGAACCCGATGTCGGACGGCGCCGTCCTGCCGATCCTGCATCTCAACGGCTACAAGATCGCCAATCCAACGATCCTCGGCCGTATGGACGATCAGGAGTTGCGAAGTCTCTTCGCCGGCTATGGCTACGAACCGTTCTTCGTCGAAGGCCACGAGCCGCTTGCCATGCACCAGTCGATGGCCGCGACGCTCGACACGGTGCTCGATCGCATCCGGTCCATTCAGGAGCAGGCACGGGCTCCGGGATGGCATGGTCAACGCCCGCAATGGCCGATGATCGTGCTGCGCAGCCCCAAGGGATGGACAGGTCCCAAGGAGGTCGATGGCGAGAAGGTCGAGGGTTTCTGGCGTTCGCATCAAGTGCCGGTGTCGAACGCACGCGGAAATGAGGGCCACCGCAAGATCCTCGAGAACTGGATGCGAAGCTACGAACCGGGAGAGCTGTTCGATGAAAGCGGGCATCTGTTGCCGGGGCTCGCGGCACTTGCCCCAACAGGGACAAAGCGCATGGGCGCAAGCCCGTACGCGAATGGCGGACTGTTGAAGCGCGATCTTGTGCTTCCCGACTGGAAAAGCCTGGCGCTGGAAGTGCCTCGTCCGGGAGGCGTCGTCGCTGAAGCGACGCGGATTTGCGGAAGCTATCTTCGCGAGGTGTTCCGCCTCAATGCCGAGGCGCGGAATTTTCGCCTGATGGGGCCGGACGAGACGTCATCCAACCGCCTCGACGAGGTGTTCGAAGTTACCGATCGGCTCTGGATGCAGCGCATTGAACCCTACGACGTCCATCTTTCCCGTGACGGACGTGTCATGGAGGTGCTCAGCGAGCACCTCTGCCAGGGCTGGCTTGAAGGCTATCTGCTCACCGGCCGCCACGGCCTGTTCTCCTGCTATGAGGCCTTCATCCACATTGTCGATTCGATGGTCAACCAGCATGCCAAATGGCTGAAGACCTCCGGCGAGCTTGCCTGGCGCAAGCCGATCGCCTCGCTCAATTACCTTTTGACCTCGCATGTCTGGCGGCAGGATCACAATGGTTTCAGCCATCAGGATCCGGGCTTTGCCGATCTGGTCGCCAACAAGAAGGCCGATACGGTAAGGCTCTATTTTCCGCCGGATGCCAACACCCTGCTGTGGATCACAGATCATTGCCTGAGAACCTATAACCGCATCAATGTCATTACCGCCGGCAAGCAGCCGGCACCGCAATGGCTGTCCATTGAAGAAGCCGAAGCGCATTGCAAGGCGGGGGCGGGCATCTGGGAATGGGCCGGTACGGTTGCTCAGGGCGAGGAGCCCGACGTGGTCATGGCCTGCGCCGGCGACGTGCCCACCCTGGAAACGCTGGCCGCGACCGACATTCTGCGCTCTGCGATCCCCGACCTGAGAATCCGTGTCGTCAATGTTGTCGACCTGATGACGCTGCAGTCGAACACCGAGCATCCGCACGGGCTCGCCGATGGAGACTTCGATGCGTTGTTCACGAAGACACGGCCTGTAATCTTCGCCTATCACGGCTATCCCTATCTTATTCATCGCCTGACCTACCGTCGCGCCAACCATGACAACATGCATGTGCATGGCTTCCGCGAGGAGGGCACCACGACGACGCCGTTCGACATGGTGGTGCTCAACGAACTCGATCGCTACCACCTCGCGCTTGCCGCCATCGAACGTGTGCCGGGACTGGCCGAAAGGGCTGAAGGGCTTGCCGGCGAACTCCACGGCCGGTTGGTGAAGCACAGGGCTTATGTCCGCGAGCACGGCGAGGATATGCCCGAAATCCAGAAATGGAGCTGGCCCGACAAAGGCGCGGCAAAGGCGCGCCAATGACGCGTCGGTCGATCCTGGCGCTGAATGCCGGTTCGTCCAGCATCAAGTTCGCGCTTTACGATCTTGTCTCGTCACAGGATATGCAGCTCGTTTCGCGCGGCACGTTGGACTTGGGCGACACACCCACACTCCGCGCAAAAGCGGCCGACGGAACGGTGCAGTGCGATCGGCAGCTCGCCACCGACAAGCCGCGGGACGCGGCCATAGGCGAGATGCTGAATTGGGTGCAGGGCGAAATCGGCGAAAGAAACCTGCTCTGCGCCGGCCATCGTATCGTGCATGGCGGAAGCGAGTTCATCGAACCTGTCCGTCTGGCCCCAGACATCATCGACGCCATCGACAGACTGACGCCGCTCGCTCCGCTGCATCAGCCTCGCAGTCTCGCGCCGGTCCGCGCGATAGCCGCCTTGCAACCGGACCTGCCACAGGTTGGTTGTTTCGACACCGCTTTCCACCAGACGATCGATCCGCTCGTGCGGCGCTTCGCCCTTCCGCGCCAATATGAAGGGCAAGGCTTGCGCCGCTACGGGTTTCACGGTCTCTCCTATGAATACATCGCCGGGCGGCTCAGCGGGATATCGCCAACTCTTGCGGCGAAACGCACCATCGTCGCCCATCTCGGCAATGGTGCCAGCCTTTGCGCTTTGCGCGAGGGCAAGAGCATCGATACGACGATGGGGTTTTCGGCCCTGGATGGCCTCGTCATGGGCACGCGGTGCGGCGCCATCGATCCCGGCGTGCTGTTGCACTTCCTACTGGAAAGAGGCATCGCGGCTGAGGAGCTGCAGACGATGCTTTACGAGAAGTCGGGACTGCTCGGCGTATCCGGTATTTCGGGCGACATGAGGACGCTGGAAGGGAGCAACGATCCTCGCGCCCAAGAGGCGATGGCGCTTTTTGCCTTCCGCGCGGCGAGGGAAGCAGCAGCGCTTGCAAACACGATGGGTGGTCTTGAATGCCTCGTGTTCACCGCCGGCATCGGCGAACGGTCCGCGTCCATCCGCAAGGCCATATGCGAAAAATTGACCTGGCTTGGCGTGGTGCTTGAAGAACGCGCCAACGACATCCACGCCGAAATCATCAGTCGTCCCGAGAGCAAGGTGGAGGTGCGCGTGATTGCGACCGATGAGGAAAGTGTCGTTGCACGTCACAGCCGCAAGGTGATGCAAGCCTGAAG
>NZ_RZPH01001630.1:0-681 GCF_004022825.1 Mesorhizobium sp. M7A.F.Ca.CA.004.04.2.1 | reverse complement strand
ATAGCCGCCATGCGCCTTGGCGATGTTGTTGATCAGTTCCTGGATCAGCACGGTCTTGCCGACGCCGGCGCCGCCGAACAGGCCGATCTTGCCGCCCTTGGCGTAGGGGGCCAAGAGGTCGAGCACCTTGATGCCCGTGATCAGGATCTGTGCTTCCGTCGACTGCTCGACATAGGTGGGAGCCGGCTGGTGGATGGAGCGCATTTCGGTCGCGTCGACCGGGCCTTCTTCGTCGACCGGCTCGCCGATGACGTTGATGATGCGGCCGAGCATGCCCGGGCCGACCGGCACGGTGATCGGCGCGCCGGTGTCACGCACTTCCTGGCCGCGAACCAGACCTTCGGTCGAGTCCATGGCGATGCAGCGCACGGTGTTTTCACCCAGATGCTGGGCAACTTCGAGCACCAGGCGGTTGCCGACATTGGTCGTCTCGAGCGCGTTCAGGATCGCCGGCAGGTGATCGCCGAACTGCACGTCGACAACGGCGCCGATGACCTGGCGAACCTTGCCGACAACGCCGGTTGCCTTGCTGGCCACTGCCGATGTCTTGGCAGCGGCGGCCTTCGCCGGTGCTGCCGCCTTGGCCGGGGCGGCCTTCGCGGCTGCTACTGGAGCCTTTGCCGCCGCCTTCGCGGGGGCTGCGGTTTTCGCGGCTGCGGCCTTGGGGGCTGCCTTCTGGGG
>NZ_RZPH01001629.1:0-682 GCF_004022825.1 Mesorhizobium sp. M7A.F.Ca.CA.004.04.2.1 | reverse complement strand
GGGCTCTCCGACCTACGGCACCGACAAGACCGCCGGCGAACAACTGGCCGGCGATATTTCGGGCGCTTTTTCATTCGCGCCGAAGCGCAAGGAACAGATCGACTACAAGCCGCGTCCGACGCTCGTGAAGCCGGCGCCAGGCCAGAAGGAAGCGCTGCCGGCCCCGCAGGACAGCATCGAGACGGCGAGCGCCGAATGGCCCGAATCGCCCGAGCAGCGCCGCGCCCGCTTGCGCGCCGACGCCACCGCCCATCAGAACGACCCGGCCTATCAGTCGGAGATCATCGACGACGTGCAGACGGACCCGGCCTCGGTCAAGAGGGCGATGGCGGAGTCAGGGTCGAGCCACCCGCCGGCATGGACACCGGCCGATTCCGACAAGGGCCGTGCCGCCGAGATCCAGCGCCGCCTTGCCGACAGCAAGCAGGGCGATCCGAACACCCGCAAATATCTGAGCGAGCCTCCAGTGCAGTATCGTGTCGCGGCCGGCACGGCGCCGCAAGATCAGCTTGGCGAGGACGAGTACAAGAAGGAACGCCGCCTCAAGAAAGAGGCGGAAGGCAAGAAGGGCAGCGGCTGGTTCGACTGGATGCCGTCTCTGTAAGAACACCACGTTGTGTCGCCGGGCGTTGCGCCCGGTTCAGCCGCGCCGTTCCCGGAAAAATTCCTTGAGCAATAGACC
>NZ_RZPH01001628.1:0-683 GCF_004022825.1 Mesorhizobium sp. M7A.F.Ca.CA.004.04.2.1 | reverse complement strand
CCTGGAAGGTGAGCTTCGGCAGCAGACGCGATGGCACGTCGGAGCCGAGCCGCATTCTCTCCCAGGCAAGGACGCCCAGCGCCACCTGCCCGAGCAGGCCTTGAGAGAAATTGCCGTTCCAGATCGCGGCGGCATGGACGCGGGGCGAATGACTTAAAAGGAAATTCAACGCCACGGATGCGCCCATCGAATGACCAAACAGGATGACCGGTCTGTTTGGCTGTTCGCTGGCGATGAGGTCATGGATGGCGCCGATATCGGCGATCACCTTGGCGGGGCCATCCCTGTCGGCAAATCTGCCGAGCGGCGCGTCGGGGGCTTTGGTCGCGCCATGGCCGCGATGATCGTGGACATAGACGTGGAAGCCGCGGGAGCCAAGAAAATCGGCAAAGCGGGCATAGCGCGCTGCGTGCTCGGCCAATCCATGATTGATCTGGACGACGGCGCGTGCCCGGCCGTCGGCCTGCCTGACGAAAAGATTGAGCTCGGCACCGGTCGGCGAGGCAACCACGCGCTGCTGGCTGAATGACATGCCGCCTGGTCCCGCCCTTGCATTATCGTCGTTGGCTTTGTTTGCGCCGGCCCACATTATGCGTCAATCCGGCAAACCCGCTTTTCGCGACGATGTTTCTTGCGTTTGGCCAGCAAAATATCGCAATTCTGACATGGAGACAGCTTCAGTC
>NZ_RZPH01001627.1:0-683 GCF_004022825.1 Mesorhizobium sp. M7A.F.Ca.CA.004.04.2.1 | reverse complement strand
ATGCCGACCTCGCCTTCCGCCAGGGACAGGAACTGTGGGGCGGCGACGGCAACCAGACGGCGCGGCTCCTGTCCGGCGCGGATGTCGGGATCATCGGTTTCGGCGATCTCGGCCGGGCGCTGAACCGGCTGCTGTCGGGCTTCCGCACCCGCACCAAAGTCTTCGATCCCTGGCTGCCGCCATCGATCCTCATCGACAATGGCGTCGAGCCGGCCTCTCTCGACGAGGTGCTGTCGACCAGCGACTTCATCTTCGTCGTTGCCTCGGTGACCAGCGAGAACCAGGGTTTTCTCGGTGCCGAGGCCTTTGCCGGCATGCGCAAGGGCGCCGCCTTCATCCTGCTCAGCCGCGCCGGCGTGGTGGACTTCCCGGCGCTGATGGCGGCGGTGAAGAGCGGCCACATCGTCGCCGCCAGCGACGTTTTCCCCGAAGAACCGCTGGCGCGGGACCATCCGGTGCGCACCCTGCCCGGCTTTCTGCGCTCGGCTCACCGTGCCGGCGCGCTCGACATCGCCTTCAAGCGCATGGGCGATATGGTGCTGGAGGACATGGACCTGATCGACCGCGGCCTGCCGCCGCTGCGCTCCAAGCGCGCCGAGCGCGAGACGGTTTCGCGCATGCGTTCCAAGCCGGCCGACAGGAATTGAGGCGTGGGTTTTCGTCCCGGTTGGCCGGCCCTCGAC
>NZ_RZPH01001626.1:0-684 GCF_004022825.1 Mesorhizobium sp. M7A.F.Ca.CA.004.04.2.1 | reverse complement strand
CAGTCCGCTGGAGAATTTCTGGTCGACAAGGATGCCGATGTTGCCGCCGTTCTCCAGGACCCCGGCCAAGGCGAATGAGGCACCGGCCATCGATGGCAGCAACGAGCCCATGGTCGAGCGGCGCGTCGAGAGGATGTAGTCGGCAAGATAAGGATTGTTGGGTGGGCGAAACAGCGCCGTGATGTTCATGCCGAAGGTCGCCGCCGCCACCGGCAGAAGTTCGAAATTGCCGAGATGGCCGGTAAAGACGATGTGCGGCTTCACTTCGCTGGCGATTTCGAGGAAGTGGTCCGCTCCTTTGACCTCGATGCGGCCGGGCTTGATCGCTGTAGGGTCATAGTCGAAGAGGGCGTCGAGAAAGATGTATTCCGCGGCAAGACGGGCCATGTTGCCCCACATGTCTGAGGCGATCGCCTGGATCTCGGCTTCGCCCTTTTCCGGATAGGCCTTGCGCAGATTGTCGACGGCGACCTGATGGCGTCCCACCCGGGGGCCGACCATGCGTGCGGCGCGGTCGGCGAAATTCAACGCACTGTCGGCCGGCAGCAGGCGCAGGACCGAGATGATCATCATTGCGGCGCGCGCCACCAGCCAGTAATTGAGCTGGCGCAGTTGCCTGCCGTAGCGAAATTTTAGATCCCGGCGGAACTTCTTGAACACAGAGGTCAAGGCTCTAGCCGACGC
>NZ_RZPH01001625.1:0-686 GCF_004022825.1 Mesorhizobium sp. M7A.F.Ca.CA.004.04.2.1 | reverse complement strand
TTGCGCTGGGCGGGGTTCATGGCGCTGATGATCACGGCCAGCATGTTGTTGAAGTCGTGGGCGATGCCGCCTGTAAGCTGGCCGACCGCCTCCATCTTGTGCATCTGGCGGATCTGGGATTCGGCCTTTTCGCGAGTCTCGATCTCCTTACCGAGGGCGACGTTCTTGCGCACCAACTCATCCTGGGCGACGGCCACCTCACGGAAGCGGCGGCGCGATTCCCTGATCGCGTAGCCGGCAAGCAGGAAGATCGCCAGCAGCGCCGCCAGCGAACCGATGCGTAGCCAGGCCTCGACCTGGTCGGTATGCGCGTCGCGCGCGGCGATGGCTGCGGCACTGATGCGTCGGACCGTATCCATGCTGGTCCGGATTTCGTCCATGACGGCCTTGCCCTGGCCGCTGCGAACCAGATCCAGGGCATTCGTCGCATTGCCCTGGTCGTACAGGGCAATCGTCTCGGCCAGTTCAGCCTGCTTTTGCGAAAGCGCGTCCTTGATATGGTTGATCGGCTGGACGAGCTGGTCGTCGGGGGCGGTCAAGCTGTCGATGCGGGCAAGTTGGCCCGGAATGGCGCGGACAGCGCTCCGATAGGGTTCGAGATAGGATTTCTCGCCGGTCAGCAGGTAGCCACGCTGGCCGTTCTCGGCTTCCTGCGCCAGAGAAAGCAGACCCGAAAGCAATTGCTG
>NZ_RZPH01001624.1:0-689 GCF_004022825.1 Mesorhizobium sp. M7A.F.Ca.CA.004.04.2.1 | reverse complement strand
GTTCGCCGCGCGCTTCGCGCTCGGCGAGCGCTGACGGCGACGGCAGCGTCTCCACAGTGCGGTCGAGCAGGCCACGCGCTTCCAGCGCCGTCATGAAGCGGCTCTGATGCGCGATGTCGGCGAGGCCGCGCTTGCGGGCGATCGAAAGCGCCAGCGTCTGCTGGTAGTTGTTCGACAGCACCAGCGAGCCGACCTCGTCGGTCATCTCGGCCAGCAGCTTGTTGCGTGCCGGGCGCGTCAACGACCCCTTGCGCATGGCGGATGCCAGCGCGATCTTGATGTTGACCTCGACGTCGGAACAGTTGACGCCGCCCGAATTGTCGATGGCGTCGGAATTGCAGCGGCCGCCATTCAGGCCGAACTCGATGCGCGCCCGCTGCGTGACGCCGAGATTGGCGCCCTCGCCGATCACTTTCGCCCGGACATCGAGCGCGGTGATGCGAATGGCATCGTTGGCGCGATCGCCGACTTCGGCGTTGGTTTCGGTCGATGCCCGCAAATAGGTGCCGATGCCGCCGAACCACAGGAGATCGACAGGGGCCTTGAGGATGGCGGTCATGATCTCGACCGGCGTGGCGGCGGTCTTGGCCAGGCCGATCGCCGCCGCCGCCGCCGCCGGCAAGGTGATCGATTTCTGGTTGCGCGAGACGATGATGCCGCCTTCCGACAGTTTCGTCTTGTCGTAGTCC
>NZ_RZPH01001623.1:0-690 GCF_004022825.1 Mesorhizobium sp. M7A.F.Ca.CA.004.04.2.1 | reverse complement strand
GCCAGTCCAGTTGTCTTGCCCACTTTCTCAACGATCGCGCGGGGAGGCGGTTCGGCCGTCTCAAGGATAAGCACCGCGGACGATGCGATGTCGCGATAGGAAAGTGTTTCGAACAGCGGTTCGACCCGGGCGAGGGCGCGCGCCGGCCCAGATCCCATCGCGAAATAGTCCTGGCCAGACAGGTTCCAGCCCGCATACTGGCTGCCCAGGCAGGCTAGCACCGGCTGCGAAGATCGCGCTTCGACAGTGAACGGCCATTGCTGTGACGCGCGATCCATGAACACAGAAACGCTGCCGAGACCGCCCATCGCGGCCTCAGCCATGCGCAGCCCGGCTTCGACGCTGCCTACGGTCTTGGCGCCGGCATCGATCAGGCGCTCGCCCAATGGCCCCCTGGAAACGACGATGCGCAGGCGTTCGGCGTCGCCGATCATGCCGTCAACGATGCGCTGTGCATTGTCGTTCAGGAATGCCGAACCGTCTTTCATGTCCGGTCTCCTTCCCATTGGAGTTGCAATTGACTGGCTTGTCCCTTGATGAGTCGCTTGGTCGATTGGGCGCTCGGCCCGCGCGCGAAGACCGTGCAGACAGGGTCGCCGGCAATCAGACGGGTGCCAGCCGACTGCTGGTCCGCTGTCCATTCAGGCCAGGCGATCGACGGAAAGTGAGTGATTGGCGTCGCGGCGTAAG
>NZ_RZPH01001622.1:0-691 GCF_004022825.1 Mesorhizobium sp. M7A.F.Ca.CA.004.04.2.1 | reverse complement strand
TCGAATCGGCTGGGGATCGTTTTCCAGCAGGATCGGCTTGCCGTGCGGCGTGGCATGCGCGGCGCGCTCCCAGGCTTCAGCCATGGCGTCGACATCCGACTTGGCGGCCAGCCCTTTGGTGGCAAGCAGGCTTTCCAGCGCGGCCAGCCAATGTTCGTAATAGTCATGGCCGTCAGCCGCGGCGCCTGGCTTCTTCACTTCGATCGACAGCGCCTGCGCCCACTCGCTCCACGAAAACAGGCCCTTGTCGTGCAACGCCACCGTCATGGCGAACGCCTCAGCCTGCCACGGCTCGGCAAACACCGGCGTATCGACGCCCGGCGGCAGCTCGGGCAGATCCGTATCACGCCGGCTCAAGATAGCTCTCCCAGGCGTCTATCGAGACGCTCAGCGTCGGGTCGGCGTCCTCGCCCCAGATTTCCGGCCCTTCGAAAACCACGGTGTAGACCCATTGCGGATTTTCGCCGTGTCCATGCGCGTTGCTGTCGGGGAACACGAAACCGTCGTGCACCGTCTCAATCACCCCCTGCTTGGCGCGCGCATAGCGCGGCAGCCGCGTGTGGCCGGTCGGGTTGAGGTTTTTGGTCCGTACGGGGTCGCCGGCCTTGAACCGCGCCGGCCGCGCCGCCGACCGGTCGCAAGGACCACCCTTGGCCAGCACTGCGGGCACGTTTTCCGCCTTCAGCACCCT
>NZ_RZPH01001621.1:0-692 GCF_004022825.1 Mesorhizobium sp. M7A.F.Ca.CA.004.04.2.1 | reverse complement strand
GCCGGCAAGCGCGTGCTGCTCGATGACGGCAGCGCGGTCGCCTACGACACGCTGGTGCTCGCCACCGGTGCCCGCCACGCCTATTTCGGCCACGACGAATGGGAGCCTTTCGCCCCGGGCCTGAAGACGCTGGAGGACGCCACCAGCATTCGGAGGCGAATTCTCCTGGCCTTCGAGCAGGCCGAGCGGGAGACCGATCCCGCCAAACGCCGGGCGTTGCTGACCATTGCGATCGTCGGCGGCGGGCCGACCGGCGTCGAGCTTGCCGGCACCATCATCGAGCTGGCGCATGACACGCTGCGCGGCGAATTCCGCAACATCGACACGCGGCAGACGCGTGTGGTGCTGATCGAGGCCGGCGACCGCATCCTGGCCAATTTCGCACCGAAACTTTCCGACTATGCCAGCAAAGCGCTCGAGCGGCTCGGTGTGACTGTCGAGCTCGGCCGGGCCGTCACGAGCTGCGACGCCGAAGGTGTTGTATTTGGCGATAAGCAACTGGCAGCCCGAACGATCCTGTGGGCAGCCGGCGTTGCCGCTTCACCGGCCGCTGAATGGCTGGGAGCGAAGGCGGCCCGCGCGGGCAGGGTGCTGGTCGAGCCCGATATGACTGTATCTGGCAGCCCGGAGATTTTCGTCATCGGCGACGCCGCCCTTGTGCTGCGGCCCGATGGCCGGCCGGTGCCCGGCGT
>NZ_RZPH01000161.1:0-8519 GCF_004022825.1 Mesorhizobium sp. M7A.F.Ca.CA.004.04.2.1 | reverse complement strand
CACCATAGGCTAACGCGGCCACACAGGTCATAATCCTGCTACAAAGTGGTCGATTCCTCAGGGATGTAGCCGCTCCAAGAGCCCGCCGCAGGTCGCCCCCGTGGCGGGCTTTTCATTACACGGTCGAGTTGGGTTCTCGGGCACCGCGACAATGAGAAAGCCCCGCAGTGGTAAGCCCGCATTTATTGCCTGGTTTCCCGGCTTTAAACAGCTGACTGCGAGGTGTACGGATTCGGGCAAAAAAGCCGGATACTACCTGATTAAGGCGAGCCACCACGGTCAAAGAGTGGGTGTTGCAACCCCCTCGAGCGCAATGATCCTGGTGTTGGCGCAACGCTTCCGGATTTCAATAAGGCGGGCGTATTCCGCCGAATTGTACCAGCCCATCAACGACGTCATGTCGGGGAATTCGATAATAACCAAACGGTGTGGCTCCCAATCGCCCTCCAAGACTTTGGTCGCACCGCCACGACCTAGATATCTCCCACCATAACGCTCCTCGGTGGCTGGCACATCCCGCCGGTATTCCTCGAACGCGGCAGCGTTCTTTACGTCTACATCCGCTATCAGATAAGCGGCCATTTGCGCTTCCTCCTTCTCGACGGCGCCCGACCGTTACGCTCCGGTCGCGGGGGCGACGCCCGCCGGTCAAGACGCCCCTCTTCAGCGCTTCACCGGCAACCGCCGATGCGAAGTCAAAAGCCTGTTATAATCCACGGATTGGCGTCGTATCCGAGGCGCGGCTCTGCTTTTGCGCCGCTATCTCCCGATTTGGCGGTTCCGGTGAAACCACAGTCCAGATTTGGTGCGGACTTCTTGGCTGACGGGTTGGTGGAACATAAAGCGGCGGCGTCACTGACCGCCGCCTTCTTTTCCTTGGCAACAGCGACACCAGCCGCAGCGAAAACGACAGCCGCGCAAAATACAGCCACTCTCATTGGAACCCCCACATTGCACCCGACGGATGGTCGGACATGACCTAGCGTCACCTTAATATTAGCACTACGAAATATATTATCTAGCCCCGTGCCATCAAAAGCAGGCTGAGTGCCAAGCTTGCATCGTGACCGCCAAAACCGGTGCCGATCTGGACACCAGCCGGCATGAGTCGCATTCTGCTCGTGGAGAAAGACGTGGATCGACAAAACACAGGGGCTGATCAGGCCAAACGCTGGCGGGACCGGGCCCTGCGCAGTCGCCGGAGGCGTCTGTCACACAACATTGTGTCGTGGGCGCTGATCCTCAATGGCGATAACCATTCTCGGTGGTCTGATCGCGCTCAAGGCGTACAAGTAAGCAGAGCCCCAGCGCGCGAGGCTATCAGGCCGCAGCCTAGCCGCTGCCAAGCAGCGGCACGGTAACGGTTGTCGCGTAGTTGATCGGGAAGGAACTGAAGTAGGGGAAGTCGATGACGAAGGCATAGGCCGCGGTCAGATGCGCCATGCGGAAGCCGCCGCTCACGGGGTCGATGGCGATGGTGACGTTCACGTCCTTGAACCCCAAGGCCTGCAATTTCTGCGTGGCGATCGATTGAATATCGGCCTGGGTCAGCGTGTTCTTAAGCTGCAGCGAGCGCGCAGACGTCTCCAGCGTATAGCGAACACTGGAGACCGAGTGCATCGACCAGCCAAAGGCGAATATTCCGAACAGCAGCATGACAAGGAAGGGCGCGATCAGCGCGAACTCCAGCCCGGCCCCGCCCGATCGATCCCGCCGGAACGCGCTTACCCTAGCGGACACGGATCGTCTCCTGGTGACCGATTACAGTGGAAGTGGCAAATGGGCCGAAGGCAATTGGCGGCACCCAGGTGCCCGATGCCTGTATCTGGACATAGACCGCCGGCACCTTCGGCCCACTGCACATGGTGGACGCGTCGACCACCGTCGCCCCGCACATACGGATGCGGCTTAGCGTGACCTGGCCGTCTTCCGGCCGATTTTCCCAACTCGCAATGGCAAGGGCCTGGGTCGCCGCATCATCGGTCGATCCGCTCATGACCAGGTTCGCGGCGGTCTTCACACCGGCGCGCATCGACAGTGAACTCGTTACGTAGGACCAGCCGTCCAGAATACCAAGCAGCACCAGGCACAGAATGGGCAGCACCATCGCGAACTCGACCGCCGCAACGCCCGAATCATCACCAAGGATCGGCATCGATGGGCGCCCCACGGAGCTACTCGGACAGTGCCACGGACCGCGCGGCTGGAATGTTGGGCACTCCGAGGCTCGAGCAATCCTGATTGATGGTTGAGTTACCGGACCATTGGATCGTATTGGCGACGACCCTGGTGCAGCCGCCATTGCCCGAGAAGTTGCCAAGATAGTTCACTTGCTGCTTGGGGAAGTAGATGGCCCCGGTCAAAAGCGAGTCCGCTGTGCCGTTGAATGTGCTGGATGCGATCATGCCGGTCCTGTCGCCGTAGAACAGAACGCCTGAGTAGGTGCCCGAAGTCGACGCGCTGAGCTTCACGGACGCATTGCCATTCATGCTGACGGTCGAACTGCCCGACATGAAGATGGTCACCCCGCTGCCGGTGATGGCTGCGTTGGCGTTTATCTTGAAACTGCCCTGGACGACATAGACGCCGGGCGAAAGCGTGACATTGCCCTTCAGGTTCATGCCGCTGCAATAGGTGCCTGGACCGAGCGTCGCCTTGTTGTCGTTCTGGCAGGGGGTCGCGGCCACCGGGGCCGGCAGGTCGACAAAGGGATCGCCGGCAGGCAGTGCCTGGGTGATCGGGACCGCGCAGACGGTGGTGACGGGGTTGCTGAGAGAGACACCGCCTGCCGATATCAGGCAATCGGCCTGCAGGCCGGCCGAGCCCTGAACCTTGATGGCGTCCGAGGCGATCGAATTGGACATGACCGAGCAGCCGTTGAGCTTGACGCTGGTGCTGCCGGAAAACAGCGCCGCCTGCGAAGCGGACGGATCGAGCGCGAGCATGCAAGCACTCGAAGCATCGGTAATGACGGCCACCGCCCTTGCCTGTTCGGGGACCTTGTCTTGCGTGAAGATCAGGGTGAACATCCGGTCGAGCTGCTGGCCGACGATCACCTCGACCGCTTTTTTCGCCGTATTCGGGCCGGAGGCCGGCGGCGTGTTGACGACGATCGTGCCCGAGCCCAGTCCGTTCGACGCCGCGGACTGGGTCGCGGCCGCGACGATCGTCGGCTTGTCGGAACCCGAGATCTGTTCGAGCGCACCGGCATAGGCGGCTGCATCGGCCGTCGCCTGTAACCTCAGGCTGTTGTAGTACCAATAGGAGGTCTCGACGCCGAAGCCCGCAGCGCCGACAACGACCGGCAAGGTCAGAGCAAAAATGGTAGCGACGTTTGCGCCCGTGCTCCGGCGCATGGCGTCCATTACAAGCCGAACACGGGTGAAGCTACTCAAGGCCATGGTTTAAATTAGAAAGCACGCATAAATGAACGAATGGCTAAAAAGTTCGTTGCATTTTTGAGCAGTGGTCCATTGGCTTCAAAAAAGAAGTGTTTCGCTGGCTGACCAACGCGCAAGCGCGTCGATGTCTCAGAGTGGGCCGCCCCTCAAGGCCGGCGGGAAATTGCCGGATTCGCAGCCGAGACCGCGCGAACAACGACCGGGTCTCCGAAAAACACACCGGAGTAAACGTATTTACAAATTACTGTTCCATGTGTGGAGGATGGAGGTTCAGGATTTGCTTCAAGCGGAAAGAATTGGCATCGACTCCGCGACCGTATCAGCCAACATCTCTCGCTGCACGGCCAGGAAAAACCTGCGCACTTCATCGCTGGCTGCTGTTCTGTCCCTGCCGGAGCCGACCACAAGATCGAGCAACTCCGACGCCTTGGCTCTCCAGAACGAGGTGGCGGTCTCGCCATGCAGATTGCCGAGCTTGGCGGCAACCTCCCTGACCAAGAATACCTGACGGTCGATCGGGAATGCACGGACTTTTTCTGGGGACATCTTCCAAACCATGAGACTGACGCAACGAATCAACCATTGCCAACAAGCAAAGGCGTAGCCGGGAAGATGGAAACGGAAGCTTAACAGGGCGGACCTTGGTGCGGTGCTGTCGTCGGGACGAAACGCGCGCAACGGCGCGCTCACGACATTGCCGCGTGCGTTCAAATACGATCGCCGGTGTTTTAATCGGGCAACGAACAGGGCACAGCCCTCAGGCCTGGAGCGCCCTCGCCTCACCGCCGCGCTTGCGCGGCGTCATCATGTCCCTGGCCATCAGTCCACTGGCGCGGCAAAACGCCATGAACGCCCGGCAGGCATCCTCGGTCTTGACCACGTCCACCGTGGCGCCGAAGCAGGCGTTGAACGCTTTCTGATAGATCGGGCCCTGACGGCGCGCAGGCCAGTCCTGGAGAAAATCGAGCGCCTGTTCGACGCCATAGATTTCCTCGACTGGCAGACCGGGTCCAGGCGCTATGCGCACAGGCACCTCGAATTGCAGTCTATCCATTTCCTGTCTCCCGAACGGCATCGCCGAGGCAACGCCGTTCGTCGTCAAAAGTTGCTTTGACCGGCTTCTGGCCCAGAAATGTGTCGTCACTTGGGTCGCGGGCCGCCATGTCGCGCCAAACAAATCGCGCACCCGAGATCTGTCCTGGGGTGACATATGCTCACTGGTTCGCCGGATCCGTCTCCGCGTCGAAGGCCATGCGACTGGCGGTGATCAGTACAAATACCGTCGGCACGGCGAAGATGCCGCCGAGAACAAGGGCCGCCATCGCCGACAGGCCGAGCGTCTCGGCAACCGCCCAATAGACGGTTCCGATGCAGATGAGCGCCTGGACGCAGAGGAACGCGGCAGCCGAGGCCGCGCGCGACAGGGTTTTGAAGGTCTTGATGCGTTGTTGCATTGAAAAAATCCGGAAATGACGCGCCGCGCGACCGCTGCGCGGCCGACAGCCGCCGCACGATCACGACGCGAACAGGAATAGCGATGAGGTGGGGGTACGGCCCTGGGCCGCTCAGGCCGTGATGGTCGGGGGTGCGCGCGGCTGGTTGGTGCTCGCCCCGGGAACCGAGGCGGCCCCATATCCCGAAACCATCGCTCTTTGCGATGGCCGTTCGGCCCAAAGAAAAACAGCGTCGGGGACCGGAAGCGCGGGGTGGCCGCCGGCGAACTTGACCAGGACCGGACGGCCGGCACGAACCTCCAGCGCTTGCGCCTTGCCGGTGACACGCAGCAGCGCCGCCACTTCGCCCGACCGCTCGACACCGACGCTGACACCGCTTGGCGCAGACCCCGCAAAGCCTGACGCCACCGGCAGGCCGAAGCACAGCATCGCGAGCAGCACCATGCCCATCAGGCATGAGCACGCTGCCGTCAGCGGCGCTTCAGGCCATCCGGTTTGCCTGGCCGCCGCGAAGGGACGCGATCTCGAAAACATCACCCGCCCTAACGCACCATGGCCAGAAAGGGAAGCAAACCGGGCAAAAACCGGCAAGACATCGCCCTTGCGAGGCAAATATCGGGAAGCGCGCGGCCGCATCAGACAGTTCTTCCTTGAACCTTTTGCCCTCAAGTGCCAAATCTGGGGAAATTTTCACGCTGGCTCTCCTGCAGAGCCCTACCCGCTACACGGACAAAATGGTCACCTATCTCGACGCTGCCACGGCCCCGCTCAGAAATACCGGCCAGATCCGCCTCTATGGCGAGGACGGCTTTGCCGGCATGCGCAAGGCATGCGATCTCACCGCACGCTGCCTCGACGAGCTGGTGCCGATGGTCCAGCCCGGCGTCACCACCGAAGCAATAGACCGCTTCGTCTTCGAATTCGGCATGGACCACGGCGCGCTGCCGGCGACGCTCAACTATCGCGGCTACACGAAATCGTCCTGCACCTCGATCAACCATGTCGTCTGCCATGGCATTCCCGACAACAAGCCGCTCAAGGATGGCGACATCGTCAACATCGACGTCACCTACATCCTCGACGGCTGTCACGGCGATTCTTCGCGCATGTATCCGGTCGGCACGATCAAGCGCGCCGCCGAGCGCCTGCTCGAAGTCACGCATGAATGCCTGATGCGCGGCATTGCAGCGGTCAGGCCGGGCGCCCGCACCGGCGCCATCGGCGCCGCCATCCAGACCTTTGCCGAAGGCGAGCGCTGCTCGGTGGTGCGCGACTTCTGCGGCCACGGCGTCGGCCAGTTGTTCCATGACGCGCCGAACATCCTGCATTACGGCAGCGCCAATGAAGGCGTCGAGATGCGGCCAGGCATGATCTTCACCATCGAGCCGATGATCAATCTGGGCAGGCCGCATGTGAAGGTTCTGTCGGACGGCTGGACTGCGGTGACGCGCGACCGCTCGCTGTCGGCGCAGTACGAGCACACGATCGGCGTGACCGACACAGGGTGCGAGATTTTCACGCTGTCGCCCAAAAAGCTCGATCGCCCCGGCCTGCCGGCTTAGAGCGCGTCTGCCCGGCAGGAGGCCGTCTATGCCGACTGCACGCCAGCGGCATTCGGCAGGTCGATGGTGACGACCAGTCCGCTGGGCTGGTTGTCCTCCAATTCGATCCTGCCGCCGTGACCCTGGACGATGTCGGCAACGATCGACAGGCCCAGACCGAAGCCATGCTTCGATGCAATGCCACGCGACGCGTCTTCCTTGAAGAATGGTTCGAAAACACGGGCGCGTGCCGTCATCGGAATACCCGGCCCGTCGTCCCCTACCGTGATGCGCGCCGCCGTGCCGGTCGCTGTCAAGGCGACCGTGACATTGCCAGCGAATTTGACCCCGTTGTCGCAGAGATTGGCGATCGCACGCGCCAATGCATTGGGCTTGCACCAGCCCAGGAGCCGGTCCGGCCCGGAATATGAGACAGGAAATCCGACATCGGAGAACTCGGCGCAGACGGTTTGCAGAACGCTGGCAATGTCGGCGAGCTGCAGCTTCTCCGTCGAAACATCGTTGCGCAGATAGGTCAGGGTCTCGTCGATCAAGATTTCGATGTGCTGGACATCGGACAGGATTGCGGTTCGGATGGGTCCATCATCCATACGCTCGGCGCGAAGCCGCAGCCGCGTCAACGGCGTGCGCAGATCATGACTGACGCTGCGCAACATGCGCGTGCGATTTTCGATCATCGTGCGGATGCGCGTCCTCATCCTGTTCAGGGCGCGCGCCAATCCCACCATTTCAATGGAGCCGTGTTCGACGAAGAGCTGTTCGCCATTCTCAATCTCGGCCGAACCGACTGCTGCCGAGATGCGCTTCAATGGATCCGTCACGGCCCAAACCGCAAACAGCCAGATCAGCACGGGCAAGGCGACGAAAGCCATGAACCTGTAGAACGAGGCACGGACGAGGCCCGATGTCAGCCAGGAATCGGGCATGCCGAAATGGGCCAGGACGTCCTGCTGGTCCAAGTCGATGACAAACGCGTATCGGCCGCCGATCCTTAGCCAGCGTCCATCAACCGTCCCCCTGTCGATACGCAAAAGCCATTCGACACTTCGCCATTGCAGATAGGACTGGGGAATGCCGGCTATCTGGTCCCTGGGCAATATCTCGAAATCAAAGCCGGCCCGCTTTGCTGTCGCCAGAATTGCGCTACGCGCCTCCGCCGGCGTTTCTTGCAACAAGGCAGCAACAACGCCTGCACGCCTTGCGTTATCTTCCGCGGCGGGAAGGTCGACGTTCTCTATGAAACTCTCAACGACCGAACCGACGAACATGATCACGATCACCGCGATGAAAATGATCGCCACAAACTGCCCACGCACAGACTGCGGCAGGAAACGGCGGAGGATATCACTCATGCTTCCTCCACCGTCGCGGTGAAGATATAGCCACCCAACCGAACGGTCCTCAAAAGCACCGGATCGCGCGCATCCTTTTCGATCTTCCTGCGGATTCGACTGATATGGACATCGACGCTACGCTCGATCGGCCCCGCGAGCCCGGCATGGGTTACGCCCAGAAGTTCCTCGCGAGAGAGAACCCGGCCCGCATTGCGACAAAAGGCAAGCAACAGGTCGAATTCATGCGTCGTGGTCGTAACCCGCGCATTGTTGGGGTCATGCAATTGCCGGCGTATTGGATCGAGGCGCCAGCCGTTGAAACGAAGCACCTTCGACCAGTCCCGCTCGTCTGGAGCATAGGCTGTGCGGCGCAGCAGCGCCCGTATCCTGGCCGTCAATTCGCGCGCGCTGAACGGTTTCGTCACATAGTCGTCGGCGCCGATTTCCAGCCCGAAGATGCGGTCGATTTCCTCACCGAGCGCGGTCAGCATCAGGATCGGAATGTTGGTTCCGGCACGAAGACGGCGGCAGATGTTGAGACCGTTTTCGCCCGGCAGCATGACATCGAGCACGATGAGATCGAATTTCTGGTTGCGAAGCGCGGCGTTCATCTGGACGCCGCTCTCGGCAATTTCCACGATCATGCCGTTGTCGGTGAGCGTCTCGCCCAGCATGCGCGCGATCTCAAGATCGTCTTCGACAATGAGGATGCGCGAACCTTGCCTTGCCGACCTGGATTCGGCGCTCAAATCGCTTTGGTGCCGTTGC
>NZ_RZPH01001620.1:0-696 GCF_004022825.1 Mesorhizobium sp. M7A.F.Ca.CA.004.04.2.1 | reverse complement strand
ACCGAGCTCAAGGCCGGTGCCGCCGGCGTGATCACCGCCCGCCAAGTCGAAACCGGCCAAGTGGTGCAAGCCGCGCAAACCGTCTTCACCGTCGCCGAGGACGGTGACCGCGAC
Organism: Mesorhizobium sp. M7A.F.Ca.CA.004.04.2.1; assembly: GCF_004022825.1. Lineage (NCBI taxonomy): Bacteria > Pseudomonadati > Pseudomonadota > Alphaproteobacteria > Hyphomicrobiales > Phyllobacteriaceae > Mesorhizobium > Mesorhizobium sp. M7A.F.Ca.CA.004.04.2.1. The sequence goes on along the minus strand of NZ_RZPH01001620.1, from coordinate 582 downwards.
GCCGTGTTCAACGTGCAGGAGACGCTGATCGCCAAGGCACCGGCATCGCCTGCGGTGACGATCACGCTGTTGTCCGATCCGCAGGTCAGGGCGACGGGCAAGGTCCGCGAAATCTCGCCTGCGGTCGACCCGGCTTCGGGCTCGATCCGGGTCAAAATCGCCATTCCCGACACGCCCGCCGGCATGCCGCTTGGGGCAGCCGTCATCGGCACGGTAAGCGCCAAGCCGGCGAAGGCGATCCTGCTGCCTTGGCAGGCGCTGACGTCCAGCGGCGGCAAGCCGGCGGTCTGGATCGTCGATCCCTCGACCAAGGCAGTGACGATGGCGCCAGTCGAAGTGCTGGCGTTCAATTCGGGCACGGTCGTGATCGCCAAGGGGCTGGACGCGGGCCAGAGCGTCGTCACCGCTGGAGGACAGCTGCTCAGCCCTGGACAGACGATCGAGATATCGGGAGCGGGCCAATGAGCCGGACGCCACGCATCCTGCTCGGCGTGCTCATGCTCGGCGCGCTGGCATCCTGCTCCAAGTCGGAGGAAAAGCCGCCCGAGATCGTCCGACCGGTGCTGTCGATGGTGATCGAGC
>NZ_RZPH01001619.1:0-696 GCF_004022825.1 Mesorhizobium sp. M7A.F.Ca.CA.004.04.2.1 | reverse complement strand
GCCATCAAGGGTGTCGATGCCAAGACCGACGCCGAGATCGAGCGTCACGCCGACGACAACGAGCCTCTGTCGATGCTCGCCTTCAAGATCATGAACGACCCGTTCGTCGGTTCGCTGACCTTTGCCCGCATCTATTCGGGCAGGCTCACCAAGGGCATCTCGGTCGACAACACCGTGAAGGGCAAGAAAGAGCGCATCGGCCGCATGCTGCAGATGCATGCGAACTCGCGCGCCGACGTCGAAGAGGCTTTTGCCGGCGACATCGTTGCTCTTGCCGGTCTCAAGGACACGACCACCGGCGACACGCTGAGCGATCCGCTGCATCCGGTCATTCTCGAGCGCATGGAATTCCCCGATCCGGTCATCCAGATCGCCATCGAGCCGAAGACCAAGAACGACCAGGAAAAGATGGGCCTCGCCCTTCACCGCCTGGCCGCCGAGGATCCGTCCTTCCGTGTCAAGACCGACGAGGAAAGCGGCCAGACCATCATTTCCGGCATGGGCGAACGTCACCTGGACATCATCGTCGACCGTATGCGTCGCGAGTGCAAGGTCGAGGCCAATGTCGGCGCACCGCAGGTGGCTTATCGCGAGACGATCACCCGCAGGCACGAGCAGGACTACACGCACAAGAAGCAGACCGGCGGTACCGGTCAGTTCGCTCGCGTCAAGATCGTCTTCGAGCCGAACCCGGAC
>NZ_RZPH01001618.1:0-696 GCF_004022825.1 Mesorhizobium sp. M7A.F.Ca.CA.004.04.2.1 | reverse complement strand
CCATTGCAGCGAGAACAGGCCGAACAGATTGCCGTCGGCGTCGTTGAACGCCGGTATGTAGCCGATGGCGACGACGCCGAAGAACAGGAAGGCATAGGCGACGGCAAGCTTCTGGATGAGCGTCATGAAGTGTCCCCTCGAAGAGTCCGCCTGAAAACAGACTCTGACGCTGGGATACTAGCTGATTTTGGCGCGCGGTGAAGCGGCGCCCGCGAGATCGCCGGCGAAGGATATCGAGGGGCAAAAAGGCAGTCGGCGCCGGGATTTCTCCCAGCGCCTCCCTGTCAGATCAGGACACGGTCGCGGCAGCAACTTCCGTAAAGTCGTCGCGCCTTGCCGGCCTTGATTTTGACGGTCCTGCCAGTCCGCCGCCCGAGAGCAGCGTCCGTTCGGGACCACGCCGGTTTTCACCCTTGCGGGCTTTGCCCTGCGCACCATCGAAGGTTTTTGCCGTCCTTCATGGCAGCATCGGTCCGCCGTAGGCGTTGGCACGCTTTCCGCGGCCCCGTAGGTCTCGGCTCCGTCCCTCAAAACAGGCAAGCCTGCTCTCGCTTCGGGCCGTACGGGCCTCAGGAAATCCGCCTTTCACTTCGCCTTTCGGCTTGATGATCGGTAGCCGCCTGAGATGGGTTTAACGTACGCCGGGTAAGGGTCCTGGGGAATGGCCGGAGGCCTGTGGATAACGGGATTATCGGG
>NZ_RZPH01001617.1:0-698 GCF_004022825.1 Mesorhizobium sp. M7A.F.Ca.CA.004.04.2.1 | reverse complement strand
CCCCCGGATCGTGAGGAAAGGGCACCATCTGGCCGAGCGGTCGCGGCAAAATCATTGACTACACATAAAGACTTCTTTATATCATTATTCGAATTCGAAACATGAAAGCCAATCCGATGACGACCACGAACCCGATCGATGAGCTGCTGGCTGAAAAGGGCGTGCTGCTGGCCGATGGCGCCACCGGCACAAACCTGTTCGCCATGGGGCTGGAGGCGGGCGAGGCGCCAGAGCTGCTCAACGAGACGGCGCCCGACACCATCACCAGCCTGCATCAGAATTTCGTCGATGCCGGCGCCGACATCATCCTCACCAACTCGTTCGGCGGCACCCGTCACCGCTTGAAGCTGCACCATGCGCAGGATCGCGTGCACGCGTTGAACAAACGCGCCGCTGAGCTTGCGCGTGCGGTCGCCGGCAAGGCCGGCCGCAAGGTGATCGTCGCCGGTTCGGTCGGCCCGACCGGCGAATTGCTGGTGCCGCTGGGCGCCATGACCTATGACGAGGCAGTCGACGCCTTCGCCGAGCAGATCGAGGGCCTCAAGGAAGGCGGCGCCGAAGTCGCCTGGATCGAGACGATGTCGGCTCCAGACGAGATCCGGGCCGCCGCCGAGGCTGCTATCCGCGTCGGCCTGCCCTACACCTATACCGGTTCCTTCGACACTGCCGGCCGCACCATGATGGGCCTGCTGCCCAGG
>NZ_RZPH01001616.1:0-699 GCF_004022825.1 Mesorhizobium sp. M7A.F.Ca.CA.004.04.2.1 | reverse complement strand
TGAGCTCACCGGCCGCCGCCGCCAGCGATCCGAGACGGGCAACGGTTTCGACGGCGCGGAGGCCGTTGAGATGGACGCGGTTGAGCATGGCCATTGAGTTTTTCTAAACTGATCCGGCTGAAATCTCAATTGATAGGCATATCGAAACGGCAGATTTTGTCGGGAGAGACAGACCTGTGGAGCCGGAAATGTTAGGGATTTTGTCGTCGTCGCTGAAGGTCTTTTTCACTGCGAGCAGGCCGTATGAGCCGCGCCCGGACGGCGAGGCGCAGAGATGGCTGATCGATCCGCTTTCGCATCCGGTGCTGAACACCATGTCGGAGCGCGAACTGGGCGATGTGCCGTTCAGGCTGACGGCACGGCGGACAGTGCACGAAACGGCTCCGCTACGCGCCGGCGGTCGCTGCTGAGCAGGCGCGAAGCGTTCGGCTTGGGGAAAGTCGAGGCGAGCACCGCGTCCCGCGCACGCACTGGCCCAACAGATGGCGATTGTTTCAGCGATCCCTGCACTTATTGTGCAGTGCAATGACATCGGCCACCTCGACAGCGCTGCGTTTCGCCTTCGCCGGCATGATTGCCATGGCGATTGCCATGGGCATCGGCCGTTTCGTCTACACGCCGATCCTGCCCGGCATGATGCAGGAACTGCATCTGTCGCCGGCCGATGCCGGCTGGATCGCCTCGGCCAACTATCTCGGC
>NZ_RZPH01001615.1:0-701 GCF_004022825.1 Mesorhizobium sp. M7A.F.Ca.CA.004.04.2.1 | reverse complement strand
CTGCTGCTGTGGGCGAGCGGCATCCTGTTCGCGGCACTTGCCATCGTCGCCTTCTGGATCTTCCGCCCGATGGAAGTGGCAATCCGCCGCGCCTTTGCCGAATCCGCCGAATCCCTGTTCAAGGCCGAGGCCGCCGACCGCGCCAAATCGGAATTCCTGGCCAATATGAGCCACGAAATACGCACGCCGATGAACGGTGTGCTCGGCATGGCCGAACTGCTGGCCAAGACCGATCTGACCCCGCGCCAGAAGACCTTCACCGACGTCATCGTCAAATCCGGCAACGCGCTGCTCACCATCATCAACGACATCCTCGATTTCTCCAAGATCAATGCCGGGCAACTCACTCTCGACCCTGCTCCCTTCCGCCTTTCCGAGGCGGTCGAGGATGTGGCGACGCTGGTCTCGGCGCGCGTCGCCGAAAAGAACCTCGAACTGATCGTGCGTGTCGACCCGCGCCTGCCGGCCCATGTCGTCGGCGACGCCGGCCGCTTCCGGCAGATCATCACCAACCTGCTCGGCAATGCCGTGAAGTTCACCGAGAAGGGTCATGTGCTGATCGATGTCGGCGGCGAGATCGTCAACGACGTGGTCCAGCTCAAGGTCCGCGTCGAAGACACCGGCATCGGCATACCGGCCGAGAAACTGCAGAACGTGTTCGAGAAATTCGCGCAAGTGGACGGCTCGTCCACCCGCCGCCA
>NZ_RZPH01001614.1:0-701 GCF_004022825.1 Mesorhizobium sp. M7A.F.Ca.CA.004.04.2.1 | reverse complement strand
GCGCGACCTGCCCGGCTTCTGGCGGGGCTCCTGGGCCGATGTGCGCGCCGACATGCGCGGCCGCTATCCCAAGCATGTCTGGCCGGAAAACCCGCTGCTCGCGACCGCCACCGCCCGCGCCAAACCCAGAGCATGATCCCAAAAAGTGGAAGCCGGTTTTTGGAAAAGATCATGCTCAAACAAGAAGTAGAGCCCCGTTCCGACTCCTCGGATTGGGGCGGTACCTAGCGTTTGCCGCTTCGCGGCTGTAACTCATGGCCATGATCAACGTTTTGCGTTCGCCCGATTTCCAGCAGAGCCAGAGATTGCGCCTCAACACGCTGATCCGGTTGCGCTGGCTTGCCATTGTCGGTCAGAGCCTGACGGTGCTCGTCGTCGCCTATGGGCTGAAGTTTCCGCTGCCGGTCAGCCTCTGCTTTGCCCTGATCGCCTGTTCGGCATGGATGAACCTGTTTCTCGCCTTCCGCTTTCCGGCGGCGCACCGGCTCACGCCGCTTGCCGCCTTCGGCATCCTCATCTTCGACAGCCTGCAGCTTGCCGGCCTGCTCTATATGACCGGTGGCCTCACCAACCCGTTCTCGCTGCTCATGACCGTGCCTGTCGTCATTTCGGCGACATCGCTGCCCCTGCGCCTGACCGCCATCCTCGGCGGGCTGGTCATGTCGGCGGCGACCTTTCTGGTCTTTGTCCATCTGCCGCTG
>NZ_RZPH01001613.1:0-704 GCF_004022825.1 Mesorhizobium sp. M7A.F.Ca.CA.004.04.2.1 | reverse complement strand
GTGACAATCCGCACCACCTTCCTCGGCGCTCACGCGCTGCCGCCGGAAGCCAAGGGCGACAAGGACGCCTTTATCGATCTGGTCGCCAATGAGATTCTTCCAAAGATTGCCGCCGAGGGGCTGGCCGATGCGGTCGACGGGTTTTGCGAGGGCATCGCCTTTTCGCCGGAACAGATGGCGCGCGTCTTCGCTGCGGCAAAGGCGGCCGGCCTGCCGGTCAAGCTTCATGCCGACCAGCTGTCCAACCTGCATGGCGCCGAACTCGCCGCCCGTTACGGTGCGCTGTCGGCCGACCATCTCGAATACACCGATGATGCCGGTGCAGCGGCGATGGCCAAGGCCGGAACCGTGGCGACGATCTTGCCCGGCGCCTACTATTTCATTCGCGAAACCAAGAAGCCGCCGATCGGCCTGTTTCGCCAGCACGGCGTCAGGATGGCTGTCGCCACCGACAACAATCCCGGCACTTCGCCGCTGACCTCACTGCTTCTGACCATGAACATGGCCGCGACCCTGTTCGGCCTGACCGTCGATGAATGCCTTGCCGGCGTCACCCGGGAGGCCGCCCGCGCGCTTGGTTTGCTGGGAGAAACCGGCACGCTTGAGGTCGGAAAATCCACCGACCTGGCGATCTGGAACATCGAGCGCCCCGCCGAACTCGTCTATCGCATGGGCTTCAACCCGCTGCATGCCCGCATCTGGAG
>NZ_RZPH01001612.1:0-706 GCF_004022825.1 Mesorhizobium sp. M7A.F.Ca.CA.004.04.2.1 | reverse complement strand
CGCCGACCCCCGAGTAGCCATAATTCGATCCGACGAGGCCGCCGACGGCCGCGCCGCCGCTGCCGATATCGACAGCGCCCATGGCATAGACGCGATCGATGGTGCCGAAATTATTGAAGCCTACCGCGCCGCCGGCGGTGTTAGTATCGCGAGCATTGACGACCACCGTCGAGAAGCTGTCGGAGAGCGCGCCGTCGTTCTCGCCGATCAGACCACCTGAGGCGGACCCGTATTGTGTGGTGAACAGCTGACCAGTCGAATAACTCTGGGCCACCGTGCCGGCATTGAACCCAGCGATCCCGCCGAGGGTCCTGAACCCCCGGACCGTCACATTGGTGACGCCGACATTCTGAACCAGGCCGCCCGCGCCGATATAGCCGAACAGGCCGACATATTGGGCAGCGGACTGCGTCACCGACAGGCTGTCGACGGTGTGGCCTAGCCCGTCGAACGAGCCGGTGAAGCCATTGCCGCCGTTCTGGATGTTGCTGTTGCCGTCGGTGCCCAGTGATATGAAGCCGAGACCGCTATTCCAGCTGGACGTGGTGCTGGCATCGATATTCTTGGCCAGCGCATAGCTCCCGGTGAGCCCGCTGTTGATCGCCTGCAGGCCGTTGACATCGTAGATCAGCGTGTAGCTCTGGCCGTCGATCGACAGCGCCTGCGCTCCCGGCGTGCCGGTGAAGGTCGCCGATGCACCCAAGGC
>NZ_RZPH01001611.1:0-707 GCF_004022825.1 Mesorhizobium sp. M7A.F.Ca.CA.004.04.2.1 | reverse complement strand
ACCTGGGTGTTCGCCGGCATCGCCCGGCACCACCGACCCTTCGCAATTCCCGACCGCGCCGGCGAACACCCAGGTCGCCGCGCTGCCTTCGGACGGCTCGGCGCCGGCCGGCGCTTCGGACGTGACCGCCGCCAGCGTCGCCGGTGTCTGGAACGCCAGCGTTGCGGGCCAGAGCTGCAAGGTGGCGACACCGCAGACCAAATTCGGCGCCGGCTTCCGCGCCGGGCCGCTGCATTGCCCGGCGCCGATGGACGGCATCAAGTCGTGGAACGTCGCCGGCAAACAGCTGACGCTCTATGACGAGAGCGGCGGTGCGCTGGCGCGGCTCTATTCCTCGGGCGGCTCGAAATTCGACGGCCAGACTTCCAACGGCCAGCCGATTTCGCTTACGAGATAGTTTTTGTTTTACGCAATTCCGGTTCCCGGAATTGCTCCAGAACGACGTGACCGATGCATCTGCGTGACGGCCTCCAGACCCATGCGACCGTCAGGCAGCGCTACGACCATCTGGTGGAAACCGGTACGATCGACCGCGATCCGGCGCAGGAACGGATCGTTGCGGCACTCGACCGGCTGACCGATGAGATTTCGGCCAAGCGGCTGGCGCATAAGTCGAGCGCGCTGGGCTGGCTGTTCGCCCGCAAGCGCGAGACGGATGAGGCCGTCAAAGGCCTCTACATCCATGGCGGCGTCGGTCGCGGCAAGAC
>NZ_RZPH01000160.1:0-8520 GCF_004022825.1 Mesorhizobium sp. M7A.F.Ca.CA.004.04.2.1 | reverse complement strand
CATGACGATCGAGGCTTCCATGGGCAAGGGCAGCGACCAGCCGGCGGCATCGAAAGACAAGGTTGGCAAGAAGATGATCGACGAGCAGCGCGCCCATGCCGCAGACGCCGATCTGATGGCCGAGCTCGAAAGCGAAGCAGCCGCGCAAAATGCTCGCCATTGAGGCGTTGCCGCGGTTCGCCTGTCCAGATTGGTGGGAGCGTATCAAGGCCGGACAGACGCCAATGGCCGATGTCCCGCTCAACCAGGAGAAGGCGGCCAAGGCGCTGGCTTTCTTCAACAGGCTGAAGCTGCCAGACGTGCCCGGCAATCCGCCGCTGTCTGAGGCCTGTGGCGAATGGTTCCGCGATATCCTGTGCGCCTTCCTGGCGAGCGAGGATCCGGACACCAAGCAGCGCCTGGTCTGGGAACTGCTTTGCATGGTTCCCAAGAAGAATTCGAAGACGACCTATGTCGCCGCCCTCGGCCTGACCGCGCTGTTCATGGAGGAAGCGCCGAACCGACAGATGCTGATCGTCGCGCCCAGCCAGAACATCTCGGAACGGTGTTTCGACCAGGCGCAGGGCATGATCAGGCTCGATCCTCGGCTCGATGCCATCTTCAAGGTGCAGGATCACCTGAAATGCATCGAGCGCCGCAAGACCGGCACGAAGCTCGACGTCAAATCCTTCGACACCTCGATCGTCACCGGCGAAATACCGATCCTGACGATCATCGACGAGGTGCACGAGCTGGGCAAGAAAGCGAAGGCCGCGGCGGTCCTGCAGCAGATCAGGGGCGGCGGCATCACCATGCAGGGTGGCCAACTGCTGATGATCACGACACAGTCGGACGAACAGCCGGCCGGTATCTGGAAGACGGAACTCGACAAGGCGCGCAAGATACGCGACGGCAGGGGCGGCCAGGCGCCGATCATGCTGCCGGTCCTATACGAGTTTCCTCCCGAGCAGCAGCGCGACCAGACGTTCTGGCGCGATCGCAAACACTGGAAATACCTGCTGCCGAACATCGGCCGCTCGATCAGCCCGCAGCGCCTGATCGAGGACTACGAGAACAACGGCTCGGCGACAGCCGAGACGGAACAGATCTGGGCCAGCCAGCATCTCAATATCGAGATCGGCGTCGGCATCGCCGGCGACGGCTGGCGCGGTGCCGAATATTGGGAAGAATGCGCCGACGAGACGCTGACGCTGGAAGAGCTGATTCGGCGCTCTGAAGTGGCCGTGGTCGGCGCCGATGGCGGCGGTCTCGACGATCTGTTCGGCGTCTGCGTCATCGGTCGCGAGAAGGTGACGCGACGCTGGCTGGTCTGGACCCATGCATTCGCGCATCCGAAGGTGCTTGAAATCCGTAAGGAGATTGCGCCGCGGCTGCTCGGCTTCGTCGAGGAAGGCTCGCTCACGCTGTGCGAGGTTTCGGCCTATGTGGCGAAAATCGCGGCGATTGCCGAACGACTGCTCGATGCCGGCCTGCTGCCTGAAAAGAACGCGGTCGGCTTCGATCCTAACAACATCGCCGCCTTCGTCGACGCGCTGGCCTTGAAGGAAATCACAGGGCTGATGCTGCACCGGCTGCGCCAGGGTCCGGCATTGTCTCCGGCCTTGTGGGGCCTGGAGCACAAGTTGAGCGACAATTCGATTAGCCATGACGGCTCGGCCATGATGGCCTGGTCGGTCGGAAATGTGAAAATCGAAGTCAAGGGCAACGGCAACATGGCAACCAAACAGGCTGCCGGCCGGACCAAGATCGATCCCGTCATCGCCATGCTTTGCGCGGCGATCCTGATGAGCTGGAACCCGGAGGCAAAGCCACGTGTCGATCTTGCTTCATGGCTCTCACAACCGGCCGCGGTGATGTAGATGGCGATCTGGAAATGGCTCACCGGCCGGTTGAACGTCACCTCCGATCTGGACAAGTGGCGTATGATGTGGGGCTTCGACCACGATTCCGGCCAGAACGTGACGCCGGACAGCGCCATGAAGCTGTCGACATGGTGGGCGGCGAAGCGGCTGATCTCGGAGACGATTTCCACCTTGCCCGCCGGCGTCTTCGCGACAGCATCGAATGATCAGCGCACGGCGCGAAAGGACCATCGGCTCTACGAGATCCTTCAGATCACGCCGAATGCCGATCAGACGGCGGTGGAGTTCTGGGAAGGGCGTATCGCCCCGCTTTGCGACTTCGGCAATTCGTATGCCGAGAAAAAATTCATCGGTGACAGGCTGGTGGCCCTGCAGCCGATGAAGGCCGAAAACACCACACCGCTGCGCGATTCGTCGGACCGGCTGTTCTATAGGTTCAATGACCGCGGCAAGAACGAAGACCTGCCGAAAGACAAGGTCTTCCACATCAAGGGATTCGCACCCAACGACGAGGACGAGGGGCTTTCGCCCGTCGCCTATGCCGCTCGTTCGCTTGGCGCAGCCATCTCGGCGGAACGGGCGTCCGCCCGGCTGTTTTCCAAGGGCCTTCGCAACAGCGGGTTCTGGAAGCCGCCGGTCACGATGGACAAGGATCAACGCCAGCAGTTCATGGACAATTACGTCAAGCCTTTCGAGGGCCACGAAGGCCAGGGCTCGGGCATCATCATGCCGCCGGGCTTCGATTGGCAGTCGCTCAACATCACGCCTCGCGATGCCGAACTGATCATGGCGCGCGGCTTCTCCGTGGAAGATGTCTGCCGCTGGATGGGTGTGCCGCCAATTCTCGTCGGCCATGCCTCGGAAGGCCAGACGATGTGGGGTTCCGGCGTCGAACAGATCATCCTCGGCTGGCTGATCCTTGGTCTGCGGGCCTACCTAAAGCGCATCGAATCAGCCGTAAACACGCGCCTGGTCACGCCGACCGACAGGGCCGCCGGCATCTATTTCGAATTCAACTTCGAGGGGCTCCTCCGCGCCGACAGCGCCGGCCGTGCCGCGCTGATGTCGTCGCTGGCGCAGAACGGACTGCGCACCCGGGACGAGTTGCGAAAGCTCGACAATCTGGCGCCCAAGCCGGGCGGCGACGTTCTCACCGTCCAGTCCGCCCTGGTGCCTCTTGACCAGATCGGAAAGCAGCAAAGTGACGCGAACTCGGTGCGCAATGCGCTGCGTGCCTGGCTGATCGAAGAGCGCGAGGAAAGGAAAGCGGCATGACCGTTCGTGACCTGCCGGCGATGCCGGCCATATCCATGCGCTCCGGTCTTGGATCTGAAATTTGCCCGTCGGCGCTTGGTCGCTGGCAGGCCGACATCCGTGCAGCATCCGACGATACCACCGAGAACACGATTTCGATCCTCGGCGTCATCGGCGCCGACTTCTTCGGCGATGGCGTTACGGCTCGCCGCATCGCCGGCGCGCTGCGCGCCATTGGCGATCGTGAGGTCGTGGTCAACATCAATTCGCCCGGCGGCGATTTCATGGAAGGCCTCGCCATCTACAACCTGCTGCGAGATCACAAGCAGAAGGTGACCGTCAAGGTTCTAGGCATGGCCGCATCGGCGGCCTCGATCATCAGTATGGCGGGCGACCGCATCGAGGTTCCCCGCGCCGGGTTCCTGATGATCCACAATACCTGGGTAATGGCGGTCGGCGATCGCAACGACTTGCATGACATTGCCGATGTCCTTCAATCCTTCGATAAGGCGTCCGCGGACGTCTACGCCGCCCGCTCTGGTATGGACGCCAAGGACATTGCCAAGATGATGGACAAGGAAACCTGGCTTGCCGGCTCTGACGCCGTCGACAAGGGATTTGCCGATGCGTTCCTGCCGGCCGACCAGGTCGCCAAGGACGCCAAGGCCAGCCTTGAACTCGGCGCCAGCGCAGCCGCTCGCCGGGTCGAATTGGCACTTGCCAAGGCCGGCCTGCCACAGGCCGAACGCAAGCGCCTGATTTCCGAACTGAAGACCGGCACACGTGACGTTGCCGATGACACCACACGTGACGTTGGTGAAGCCGAAATGCGCCAGGCGATGAACGTCCTGTCGCGCATAGACATCAACCCCTAGGAGAAATCCAATGAATAAGACCTATACGCTCCTGGCGATTGCCGGGCTGCTCACCCTTGCCGTGATCGCCGTAGCCTTCGGCCTTGGACCGGACATCCTGACCACACATCATTCGAGCGGCTTGCTGATCGCCGAGGGTGCGGCGGCAGTATCGGCGCAGGACTTCAAGGCCCTCACCGACAAACTCGCGGAGGTCACCACCAAGTTCAACCAGAAGTCGGACGAATTGTCCAAAAAGGCCGAAGAGGCCCTGGCCGAGGTCAAGAACAAGGGCGAACTTCTGACCGCCACCAAGTCCGATGTCGACAAGCTTCTTATCGAGCAGACGTCTCTCAAGGGAGCCTTGAACGAAGCCCAGGCGCGCCTCACGGCGGCAGAGCAGGAAATCGTTCGCCGCCCGGGCGACAAGACGTCCGCTCACAAGACCATCGGCGCCCAGTTGGTCGCCGATCAGAAGACGAAGGATTTCGCCGCACAGGGGTCCTCGGCGCGCGGCAAGCACCGCTTCTCGGTCAATGCCGCAATCACCAGCGTCGACTATCCGGTCGGCGACAATCCCGGCATCGTCCAGCCGCAGATCCTGCCCGGCATTCAGGTGGCGCCCAAGCAGCGCTTGTTTGTGCGTGACCTGATCCCTGTCGGCCAGACCCAGAGCCCGGCTATTTTCTGGGTTCAGCAAACCGGCTTCACCAATGCGGCGCGTGTCGTGTCGGAAGGCACGAAGAAGCCGGAATCGACGATCGCCTACGACAGCAAGATGACGCCTGTCTCGACGATCGCCCACATCTTCAAGGCATCGAAGCAGATCCTGGCCGACTTCAAGCAGTTGCAGTCAGACGTCGACCGCGAAATGCGCTATGGCCTGAAATATGTCGAGGAAGAGGAAATCCTCTTCGGCGACGGTACTGGCGTCCATCTGCACGGCATCATCCCGCAGGCGGAGGCATTCGCGCCGGCGTTCACCGTGCCGCATCACAACCGGATCGACGACATCCGGCTGGCCATGCTGCAGGCGCAACTGGCGCGGCTGCCGGCAACCGGCATCGTGATGCATTTCATGGATTGGGCGGCAACCGAGCTGACCAAGGACGAAAACGGCCAGTACGTGTTCGCCAATCCGCTTCGCTTGGCCGGTTCGACGCTGTGGGGCCTCCCTGTCGTACCGACCGAGATTGCCGATTTCGAGGGCAATTTCCTCACCGGCGCCTTTGCCGGCGGCGCGCAGCTCTACGATCGCGAGGAGATGGGTGTCGAGATCGCGACCGAGAACAATGACGACTTCGAAAAGAACATGCTCACCATGCGCTGCGAAGAGCGCGTGGCTCTCGCCGTGTTCCGCCCCGAAGCCTTCATCTACGGCGGATTCACCTCGGCGACTTGATCGGGTCGGGCCAATCGATCCGGGCGGCGACAGACGCCGCCCGGCCATTCAAGGGAGATGAAGATGTCTGATGTTTCCGGTACCGCATTGCGGCCCTGGCTCGGCCAGGAGGGCCGTGTGAAAAAAGGCGCGCGGTTCGGCAAGGATGGCGATTTTCCGGCCATTGCCCACCGCCGCGCGAAGGTTCTCTACGAGGGTGGTCTTTTCCTCCCGGATGCGGAGGCGGCCGGCAAGGCATCCTCGCGCCCTTCTGGTTCCCGGACTGGCACCGGCAAACAGCCGTCATCGTCGCCAGCGGACCATCAGCATCCCAAGTCCCGCTCGAAATCGCCAGAGGTCGGGCAAGACTGATCGCCATCAACAATTCGTGGCAGTTGGCACCATGGGCCGACGTTCTTTATGCCCACGATCTGGCGTGGTGGAACGCCGCATCCGGTGCAAGCCAATTTGCCGGATTGAAGATCAGTCAGGATCCGGTGGCGGCGTCGCAGTGGGGTCTCCGCCGCGTGGCTCTTGAACGAGGCTCTGACCGTTTGCAACTGGATCGGCCAGGGACCATCGGGTCCGGTGGCAACAGCGGATTTCAGGCATTGAACCTGGCCGTCCAGTTCGGTGCGCGCAAGGTGATCCTGGTCGGCTACGACATGCGCATCGATCTGGGCGTGCATTGGCATGGAAAACATCCGCGCCTGATGAACAATCCGTCGACCAAGAATGTCGAACGCTGGCGCCGGTGCCTCGACAATGCGGCCGAGATGCTCGCGCACCTTGGCATAGCGGTGATCAACTGCAGCCCTGTTTCCACCCTTTCACGGTTTCCGAAGATGAGCCTCGAGGAGGCGCTTGCATGTTGATGCGGCTTTCACAGCCTGACGGCCTTTTCGTCTCAGTCGACGACGTGAAGGCACATGTCATCGTCGATACGACTGACGATGACGAACTGATCAAGGCCTACATCCGCGCTGCAACACGCCTTGCCGAGGATCGCATGGGCAGGATCCTGCTGCCAACGGAGTTCGAGTACCGCGTCGATAGATGGTGTGGGCCGATTGCCATTCCCGCTGCGCCGATTCGCGACGTGACTGAAGTCTTCTATCTCGATGAAAACCATGTCGAGCAGACGCTTGCGCCGGGCGACTGGTATTATGTCGTCACAGCCGAAGGCGCGACCCTCCGTTTCACCGATGCCTTTTCGTCACCGGCCCTGTCGAACCGCCCGCAGGCCGTGCGCTTGCGCTTCATGGCCGGCTTTGACGATCCTGACGTAACTGGTTCCGGCGACGATCCCGATCTCAAGCAGGACCCGGTGGATCGGCTCATCGTCATGATCCTGGTCGCCAATTGGTATCAATCGCGCGAGCCGGTTGCGATCGGCGCTGTCGTCGCGGAAATCCCATTTTCGGCGAACAGCCTGATCGAGATGCGGAAAATATACCGATGATGCCCCTCCTCGTCCGCGGCATGCACGGTCTGGGTGACAATCTCCACCAGCGCGCCGTGATCCGGCAATTGATGCGCGGCCATGAAGTCTATCTCGAAAGCTCGTGGGTCGCGCCATATCACGACCTGATCGCCGATGGGCTGAAAGTCATCCACAAGGCGACGGTGTTGCGCACGCAGGCCAAGAACGCCAGCCGCGAAGCCGGAAGATTCCATCGCGGCGGGTTGCCGCGCTTCCGCCGTGCCGTGCAGGTCAGCTATTCGCCTGACCAGGTCCGCTCGCAGGGGTCTGTTCTGGCAGCGATGTGCCGGGTGACCGGAACGGACTATGCGACGGCGGATTTTCGGCTGCCGATTCCAGATGCTTGGATGAAGCAGGTTCGTCAGCTGCTCGACACATGGCGGCCGCAAAAACCGATCCTCATCTATCGCCCATTGAACGAGCGCACCGAGTGGAGCGGTTGCCAGGCACGCAATCCCGATCACGATGCCTATCGCGACCTGCTCGCAACGATTCGCGACGACTTCTTCGTCGTGTCGGTCGCCGACCTGGTGTCGGGTAAGGAATGGATGGCCGGCCACCCGATCAAGGCCGACGTCGAATTCCACCGTGGTGAGTTGGACTTCGAAACCATCGCCGCCCTGACCTCGGTCGCCGCGCTCGTCGTCACCTCGCCGGGCTTTGCGGCGATCCTCGCGCAGGCGGTCGGAACGCCGGCCACCGTCATCTTCGGCGGCTACGAGAACTCTTCATCCTTTGCCGGCGGGGCCCGATATTCGCCTTACCTCGGCATCGATCCGATCAACCCCTGTCAGTGTTTCAGCCACAGCCATGCTTGCCAGAAAACCATCGACATTCCAGCCGCAACGACCCGTCTACGAGCCTTCGCTGCTCAAGCTGCCGGCCGTTCCGCAGGCTGACCTTGACGTCCATCCGATCGACTGGAGCGGGCTAAACGCCCGTTTCATGAACCCCGGCGAACTAGAGGTGCTCGTAGCGCTCGCGCGATCGGTTGCGCCCAAGGTCGCCATCGAGTTCGGCGTGAATGAAGGGCGCACTGCCAAGGCATTGCTGCGCAACGTTGTGACGATCGAGCGCTATGTCGGCATCGACGTGCCGCAAGGCTACGTCACCGACAAGATTGTGCAGCGGCGTGAGGTTCCACAGCAGCCGGCGCACCTGGCGTTGGACGATTCGCGCTTCCGGCTCCTGATCGCGCGCCATGGTTCGCACGATCTCCTGATCGACGATCTTCCGGAATGCGACTTCGCCTTCATCGACGGCGATCATGGCGCGAGGGGCGTCATGCAGGATCAGTTCCTTGCGCTTAACCGTGTCCGCAAGGGCGGGATGATCGTTTATCACGATTACCATGCTCGCGGGACGGTCGACGTGCAGGCTGTGCTTGAGGAACTCCATAAAAGCGGACGGCGACTAATCCAGCATGTCGAGGGGACGTGGCTGGCTTTCATGAGGGTCTGACCATGTGGGTTCGCTTCACTGGTGACTTCGACTGGAAGCCAACGCCGGCCGTGACAATCGCCTATCGTGATGGGATGTCGGTTTCTGTCACTACACGATGCGGAGCTGCGGCGATCGATGCCGGCAAAGCTGTGCGGCTACGCAAGCGCGGTAAGTTCTCTGATCCAGAGGTGTCAGATGAAAACGACAACCGGCCAGCTTAGGGAAAACATCGCATTCGACAGC
>NZ_RZPH01001610.1:0-711 GCF_004022825.1 Mesorhizobium sp. M7A.F.Ca.CA.004.04.2.1 | reverse complement strand
CAGTTAATGATGCGCACGCCCTTCTTCATCTTGGCGATCGCCGCGGCATCGATGATGTTGCGCGTCTTGTCGGTCAGCGGCGTGTGCAGGGTGATGAAATCGGCGCGGGCGAACAGTTCGTCGAGCTCGACCTTGTCGACGCCAAGCTCCTCGGCACGGCTGTCCGACAGGAACGGGTCGAACGCGATGACGTGCATCTTGAGGCCAACGCCGCGCGTCGCGACGATCGAACCGATGTTGCCGCAGCCGATGACGCCCAGCGTCTTGCCAGTGATCTCGACGCCCATGAATCGGTTCTTTTCCCATTTGCCGGCATGGGTCGAAGCGTTGGCTTCCGGTATCTGGCGGGCAAGCGCGAAGATCATTGCCACCGCATGTTCGGCGGTCGTGATCGAATTGCCGAACGGCGTGTTCATCACGATGATGCCCTTGCGGCGTGCCGCCGGGATATCGACATTGTCGACGCCGATGCCGGCACGGCCGATGACTTTGAGATTGGTAGCGGCGTTGATCAGTTTTTCGGTGACCTTGGTCGCCGAGCGGATGGCGAGGCCATAATACTGGCCGATCACTTCGGCGAGCTTTTCCTTGTCCTTGCCGAGATCGGGCAGATAGTCGACCTCGACGCCACGATCCTTGAATATCTGCACGGCGGTGGGGGAGAGTTTGTCTGAGACGAGAACGCGGGGCGCCATGGCGGCCTCCTTGAAA
>NZ_RZPH01001609.1:0-712 GCF_004022825.1 Mesorhizobium sp. M7A.F.Ca.CA.004.04.2.1 | reverse complement strand
ATGTTCTTCTCCTCGCCATTGCGCGAGCGGATCGCAGGATCGGGAATGAAGCGCGCCGGCAGCGTGATCTTTCCGGTCCATGAATCCGACAGCGACGCCCAGATGCCGTCATTGATGTAGAGCCGCTTGCCCTTGCGCAGCAGCACCCGCACGATCAGCGACAGGCAGCGCGCCACGATCACGCGGCCCGGCTCGGCCACCAGCGGCATCTGGTCGAACTGATACTCTTTCAGATCGCCCGAAAGCCGCGACATGATCTGGCCGAGCGACGGCATCTCGATCTGCTTGCGGTTGGGGTCATGGCCGTATTCGGCGGGGAAACCGCCGCCGACGTCGAGCCCGGCAATATCGAAGGTCAGCCGGTTGCGCACCCAATCGGCGGAAGCCAGTGCCCGCTCATAGGTGTCGGGATCCTCGATCTGACTGCCGACATGGAAACACAGGCCAACCTTGTAGCCGGTGCGGTTCAGCCGCTCGGCCAGTTCGACGGCATAGGCCGGCCCGGCGCCGAACTTCTTCGACAGTTCGTAGGCGGCATGGCCCTTGGTCTGCACCCGCACGAACACGCTGATCGAGCCCGGATCGATATCGAGCGCCCGCACCACTCGCGTCAGCTTGGTGATCTCGTCCTCGTGATCCAGCGAAATGACGCGGATGGCGTATTTCTCCAGCGCCAGCTTGATGTCCGACTGCGCCTTGACCGGATGCATGT
>NZ_RZPH01001608.1:0-716 GCF_004022825.1 Mesorhizobium sp. M7A.F.Ca.CA.004.04.2.1 | reverse complement strand
GCTTGATAAGCAGCAGCCTTCCATAGGCGGTCTCGACCAAAGCCGCGGGTGTCTGCACCTGGATGACGGCAAGCACGATGCCGGCAGCGGCAAGCACGGCCACCACGGGCAGGATCGCCCAAGAAAACCGCCGCAGGAATGGCGTGGCCCCCGCCGATTGCCCCTTCAGCGCCAGCCCGAGTGGGATCAATGCGCCGGCCCACAACGCGATGCCGACGCCGTGCAGGAACACCATCGGCCGCGTCAGCCATTGCGGCTCGGCGGCACTGGCATGGCCGCTGGCGGCAAGGGCGACCCCCACCCCGGCCAGGCCGGCCAGCGCCGATGGTTTGGCGGTGGCGCGGGGACCGGCCAGCGACAGCAGGCCAAGGCCCAGCGCGATCAGCGCGACCAGCACTGTCCAGCCGAAACTGGTGTCGAGCCCGGTCCGCCAGACGACCGATTGTGCCAGATGGGAGAGCGGCGCCCCCAATGCGTCCAGACCTTGCAAGCCGAGCGACAGGCACGACGCGACCAGCCCGCTCAGGATTGCAGCTGCAACGAAGCGCTGCCCGGCACGGCCACTTCCGGCCAACCAGGCAAGCGCGAAGGCGCCGCCAACGCCGAGGAAAAGGCCGACGTAGAGAAAGATTTTGCCCGTCCAGATAGCCGACCGCAACGGCCAGTCGACGGCTTCGGATACGGCGGGCGGCTCGCTGGGCGCGCCGATGGAAAAC
>NZ_RZPH01001607.1:0-717 GCF_004022825.1 Mesorhizobium sp. M7A.F.Ca.CA.004.04.2.1 | reverse complement strand
GCATGATATCGCCGGGATCGAGCGGATTGACCGAGTTCAGCCGCTTGGCCGGATGGCCGGCGGTCAGCCGCACCACCCAGGTGCCGTCATAGTGGACGGCGGCTGCCGGCCAGGCGCGAAAGCCGGCCGCCTCGTAGCGGCGTACGATCGCGAGCATGCTTGCCGGATGCCTGGAGCTCAAAACCGTCAGCTCCGATAATCGCCATTGATGGCGACATATTCCTTGGTGAGATCGCAGGTCCACACCGTCGCCTTGCCGCGGCCGATGCCGATATCGGCACGGATGCGGATGTCGTCGCGCTTCATGTAGGCCGACGTCGCGGCCTCGGAGTAGCCGGGGTCGCGCTCGCCTTCATGCGCCAGCCTGTTGTCGCCGAACCAGATCGACAGCCGGTCGCGATCGGCGGGTTCGCCGGCCTTGCCGACGGCCATGACGACGCGGCCCCAATTGGCGTCCTCGCCGGCGACCGCCGTCTTGACCAGCGGCGAATTGGCGATGGACAGCGCGATGCGCTTGGCCGAGCGCGCCGATTTGGCGCCGGTGACGGTGACTTCGACCTGCTTGCGGGCGCCCTCGCCGTCGCGCACCACTTGCAGCGCCAGCGATTTCAGCACCTTGCCGAGCGCCCGGCGGAACGCGCCGAGACGGGCATCCTTGGGATCGGTTATCTCCGGCGCGCCGCGCTTGGCGGCCTTGCCGGTGGCGAAGATCAGCAG
>NZ_RZPH01001606.1:0-717 GCF_004022825.1 Mesorhizobium sp. M7A.F.Ca.CA.004.04.2.1 | reverse complement strand
ATCGCGCCTCTTGCCGCGTGCCGACCATTCCGGTTTTCCGGTGCTGCTTACCGGCCATCTGCCGTCAGGCTCGCCGGGCGATCTGTTGCACAAGGCCGGCCGAGCGGACTGGGTGCGCATGCCGACCCATCCGACGCTGCCGGGCAATGTCGACATCTGGGAGAAGGCCGGTCGTCCCGCCGCACTCGGTCATTCCTGCACGCCGGACCTTCTCGGCGATCTGCAAACCCACATCCCGTCGCTGCGCACGCAATGCCGCACCGGCCAGCGCATAGTGGTGTCGGAGGCAAGAAAACGATGAGAATTCTGATTTGCAACGACGACGGCATCGAAGCGCCGGGGCTTGCCCGTCTGGTCAATGCGGCCGGCGCGTTGAGCGACGATGTCTGGGTGGTCGCGCCCGACAGCAAGCGCACCGCTGCCGGCTCGTCATTGACGATTGCCAGGCCGTTGACCATGCGGCGCGTCAAACCGAACTGGTACTCCTGTTCCGGCACTCCGGCCGATTGCGTGGTAAGCGCCATGACCTGGCTGTTCGCCGATTCCGAGAAGCCGGGCCTTGTGCTGTCGGGCGTCAACGATGGCCGCAACGCTGCCGAGGACCTTGCCTATTCCGGTACGCTCGGCATTGCGCGGGAGGCGACGTTCTGGGGCGTTCCGGCCATCGGGTTCTCACGCGTGAAAAATCCTGATTTCACCGATGGCGACGACCAATGG
>NZ_RZPH01001605.1:0-720 GCF_004022825.1 Mesorhizobium sp. M7A.F.Ca.CA.004.04.2.1 | reverse complement strand
CACCGAAACAGACACGATGCCGCCAAGCGCAAAGGCGCCACCGCCATTGCCGCCGCCGCCACCCACAGACTGTGCGAGGATGCCGATGGCCGAACGACCGTTGGTGTCGACCGTCGGACCGGTCGCGGCCTGGTTGACGTTGACGGCTCCGGCATTGCCGCCGGTTCCGCCGCCGCCGCCGATCGCGACAGCGACTGCCGGGGCGACCGACAGGGCAAAGCCGCCATTGCCGCCACCACCACCGACCGACTGAGCCAGAACGCCATGCGCGCCGTCGCCGCTGCCGTCAGCGCCAGTTGTTATCGTGCCGCCGACATTGGCGATGACAGTCCCGCCCTTGCCGCCGCCGCCGGCTGTGCCGCCGATCGACACGATGCCGGCTGCGCCGCCGCCATCGCCGCCGCCGCCACCGATCGATTCGACCAGCATGCCAATAGCACCCCGACCATTGGTGGTGATGTTGCCGGTGTTGGTACCGGTTGCATTGGCGCCATCATTGCCTGCGCCGCCGGTGCCACCGCCGCCGAACAGGCCGAAGGCGTCGCCGCCGCCACCACCGCCGCCGCCGACCGACTGTACGGCCATGCCGCTGGCGAAATCACCATGCGTTATGATGCCGCCCGAATTGCTGCCCGTGGCATTTCCGCCCAAAGTGGCGCCGCCGCCATTGCCGCCGCCGCTGACGACCCCGACGCCATCGGCGCCATTGCCACCCACCCC
>NZ_RZPH01001604.1:0-722 GCF_004022825.1 Mesorhizobium sp. M7A.F.Ca.CA.004.04.2.1 | reverse complement strand
TCGCTCGTGAGCAGGACATTCTCGACGCCAACGCCATCGATGTCTCGAACGGCCAGGAATCCGGGCTTTCCGCCTCCTTCATGGATCGGCTGAAGCTCGATCCGGCGCGCATTCGCGCCATGGCCGACGGCATCAGGGAAATCGCCGCGCTGCGCGATCCGGTCGGCGATGTGATGGCGCAATGGGACAGGCCGAACGACCTGCATATCGAGCGTGTGCGCACACCGCTCGGCGTCGTCGGCGTCATCTATGAGAGCCGCCCGAACGTCACCGCCGATGCCGGCGCGCTGTGCCTCAAGGCAGGCAATCCGGTGATCCTGCGTGGCGGCTCGGATTCGCTCAATTCATCAGCCGCCATCCATGCCTGCCTGGTCGAAGGGCTGAAGCAAGCCGGCCTGCCGGAAGACGCCATCCAGCTGGTGCCGACCACCGATCGCGCCGCCGTTGGCGAGATGCTGAAGGGCCTCGGCGGCACGCTGGATGTCATCATCCCGCGCGGCGGCAAAAGCCTCGTCGGGCGCGTGCAGGCTGAGGCACGGGTGCCGGTTTTCGCGCATCTCGAAGGCATCTGCCATCTCTACATCGACCGCTCGGCCGATCTCGACATGGCGGTGCGGATAGCCGTCAACGCCAAGATGCGGCGCACCGGCGTCTGCGGTGCCGCCGAGACGCTGCTGGTCGACCAGGCGGTCGCCTCCACCCATCTGGTGCCGATCCTCGAC
>NZ_RZPH01001603.1:0-723 GCF_004022825.1 Mesorhizobium sp. M7A.F.Ca.CA.004.04.2.1 | reverse complement strand
ATGCTTGGCCTGCCCTATCCCGGCGGGCCGAATGTCGAGAAGACGGCACAGGCCGGCAGTGCCTCGCGCTTTGCCTTTCCGCGCCCGATGAAGGGCTCGGCGCAGCCCGACTTCTCCTTCTCCGGCCTCAAGACCGCCGTGCGCCAGGCGGCGAGCGCCATTGCGCCGCTGAGCGACCAGGACGTCGCCGACATCTGCGCTTCGTTCCAGGCAGCGGTGGCCGATGCGCTGGCCGACCGCGTCTCCCGCGCGCTGACGCGCTTTCGCGAGACATTTCCCGGCACGAAAAACCCGGCCCTCGTCGTTGCCGGTGGTGTCGCCGCCAACCGCACGATCAAGATCATGCTGGAGCGGCTCTGTGCCGAGACCGGCTTCACCTTCATTGCACCACCGCTGAAGCTCTGCACCGACAATGCGGCGATGATCGCCTGGGCCGGTGTCGAGCGGCTGCGCGCCGGCATGGCGCATGAGAACGGCTTCGATTTCGTGCCGCGCTCGCGCTGGCCGCTGGATAGCATCTCGGCGCCGATGGTCGGCTCCGGCCGGCGCGGAGCCAAGGCATGAACGAGCGGGCAATGGGCGGCAACGACACCGCGCCGACCGGCTGGCGCGTTGCCGTGCTCGGCGGCGGGGCCTGGGGCACTGCCTTGGCCTTGGCCATGCTGCGCGCCGGCCATTTCGTCCGCCTTTACGCGCGCGACCCGGACACCGTAGCCGCTATCG
>NZ_RZPH01001602.1:0-729 GCF_004022825.1 Mesorhizobium sp. M7A.F.Ca.CA.004.04.2.1 | reverse complement strand
GGTCTGATCGGCGTCGACAACGGCGTGCGCGAAGCTGCCGTCGTGGAAGTCAATTCCGAGACCGACTTCGTGGCCCGCAACGCCGCGTTTCAGGAAATCGTCGGCAACGTTGCCAAGGTTGCGCTGGCCTATGGCACGACGGAGGTTGTGGCCGCCGCAAAGTATCCAGGTTCCGACAAGTCTGTTGCCGACACCATCAAGGACGCTGTCGGCACCATCGGCGAAAACATGGGCTTCCGCCGCTCGGCCAAGCTCACCGTCCCGCACGGCGCTGTCGCTACCTACGTCCACAACGCGGTTGCCGACGGCCTTGGCAAGCTCGGCGTGCTGGTCGCGATCGAGACCACGGGCAATGAGCATGCAGCCAACGCCTTTGGCCGCCAGGTGGCCATGCATGTTGCCGCCACCAACCCTCTGGCGCTGACCGCAGAGCAGATCGATCCGGCCGCGGTCGAACGCGAGAAGGCGATCTTCTCCGACCAGGCGCGCCAGTCCGGCAAGCCGGAAGCGATCATCGAGAAGATGGTCGAGGGCCGTCTGCGCAAGTTCTACGAGGAAGTCGTGCTCCTGAAGCAGGCCTTCGTGCTCAATCCCGACATCACTGTCGAGAAGGCGCTGAAGGATGCCGAGAAGGACATCGGCGCCCGGCCAAGATCCCCGCCTACCTGCGCTTTGCGCTGGGCGAGGGCATCGAGACGGAAGAGACCGATTTCGCCGCGGAAGTCGCTG
>NZ_RZPH01001601.1:0-730 GCF_004022825.1 Mesorhizobium sp. M7A.F.Ca.CA.004.04.2.1 | reverse complement strand
GCGGACTGGAGACGACATTCTTCGGCCGTCCGTGCCAGAGCAATCGGGTGCTGGCCACCCTTGCCCGTCACTATGACTGCGACGTCTATCCGGCTCGCTGCATCAGGCTGCCAGGCAACCGCTTCCGGCTCGAAATCGAGGACAAGCTGACATTGCCGCGCACGGCTGACGGCAGCGTCGATGTCCACGCCACCACCCAGCGTCTCAACGATGTCGTCGAACGCTGGGTGCGAGAAGATCCCGGCCAGTGGATGTGGTTCCACAAAAGGTGGGAGATCAGCGGCGGGCGTCGAAAGCGGCCCTCGCAGGCAAAAGCGGTCCCGAACGCTTAAACGGAACTGCTGGCGAGGGTATTAGCCCTGCGCCAGCCGACAACAGCGAACCTGAATCTCTTCAGTTGGTGACGACAATGCGCGTATTGCCGAAACCGGCTTGCCGAACCATCGCATAGAAGGCGGCGGCATTGGTCGGGTGCAAGCGCACACAGCCATGCGATGCCGGGCGCCCGAGCTGCCTCACCGCGCCGGTGCCGTGAATGGCATAGCCGCCGCGGAAGAACACCGAATGAGGCATTGGCGACATGTCGTATTTGCGCGAATACCACATCCGCGCCGTCCGTTGCGGCCGATAGCTGCCGCGCGGCGTAATGTAACCTTTGCGCGCGGCGGAGACGCTCCACCGGCAAACCGACGCGCCATATCTGACGGTCATCGTCTGCGAAGACACGTCA